>JAESUC010000038.1 GCA_016763285.1 Pseudomonas sp. | reverse complement strand
GTTGGCAAAGCTGCCGGTCAGGCCGTAGGCATTGACCCCGGCCGGGTCGGCAGCAAAGTCATCCATCTCGTTGTTCAACAGCACGCCGGTGCCAGGCACCGTGAACGCAGCGCCGAAGGGCAGGTTGATGCTCAGCGTGGCCGCCACCGCGTTGCCGTCAGCATCGATCAGCGAGAAATGCGTGGTGTTGTTGCCTTCGGCAAAGGGCGCGGGCACACCCAGTTCGCTGCTGGGCGTGGCGCGCTGCGGATCGATGCTGGCGGCCATGCCGCGTGCGTGCTCGGCCGAGATCAGCCGTTGCACCGGCACCGCGACAAAGTCGCTGTCGCCAAGCAACAGCCGGTCGCGGTAGGCGCGGCGCATCAGTTCGACCAGTTGGTGGGTATGTTGCGTTGAGCCGGGCTCGGCGCTGGGCAGCGCGTCCAGTCCCTGAAGAATACCTGCCAGGGCGATGCCCCCGGCCGAGGGCAGGGGCGCGCTGATGACATCATGGCCATGGCTATGGAAGCGCACCGGTTCACGGCTGACCACCCGGTAGGCGTCCAGATCGGCCTGCTGCCAGGCGCCGTCGGCAGCCTTTACGGAGGCCAGCAGTTTTTCCGCCACCGGACCCTGATAGAAGCCGGCCCGGCCCTTGGCGGCCAGTTGCCGCAGGGTTTCCGCCAGCTCGGGCTGACGGATCAGCGTGCCTTCGGCGGGTAATTCGCCGTCGCGCAGGAACAGGCGGCTGGTTTCTGCATCCGCGCGCATGCTCTCCAGTCGGAAGCCGCCCAGGGCGCGGTAGCGGCTGGTCACGGTGAAGCCCTGTTCGGCCGCTTCAATCGCTGGCTGCAGACTGACGGCCAGGGGCAGCTTGCCGTACTCGACGCTGAGTTTGACCAGCGCCGCCGGCAGCCCGGGAATGCCGGCCGCGCGGGGTCCGTTGATGGCCGGATCGCGCTGCACCTCGCCGCTGCTGTCGCGGTAGTAATCCTGTCCGGCCTGCTGCGGCGCGGTCTCGCGGGCATCGAGAAAACGGTACTGCGCGTCGGACTCACCGCTCTGGCGCAACAGGAAGAAGCCCCCGCCGCCCAGCCCGGAGCTGTAGGGCTCGACCACCCCCAGGGTGGCAGCCACCGCGACAGCGGCGTCAAAGGCGTTGCCGCCCTGGTCGAGAATGCGGTGGCCGGCAGCGGTGGCCGCCGGATGGGCGCTGGCCACTGCCTGCTGGCCCAAGGCGGCCTGAGCCGCACCCGCACTGCCCAGGCATGCTGCCAGAATCAGATAACCGGCGGTCCGGAGCAGGGATGGGCGCTTTAGTCTCATGTCTATTTGCCTGTCAGGATGTGGTATTTCTCCAACAATTCTTCCTGGCTTTCCACGTGCTCCGGGTCGAGCGGTATGCAGTCGACCGGGCACACCTGCTGACACTGGGGCTCGTCAAAATGCCCTACGCACTCGGTACACAGGTTGGGATCGATCACGTAGATCTCCTCGCCCGGGGAGATCGCGTTGTTGGGGCATTCGGGTTCGCAGACGTCGCAATTGATGCAATCGTCGGTAATGATCAGGGACATGTATCGGGAGCTCCGCGTGAAGGCCCGGCTGTCTATTCGTGATAACGCTTGATCAGCGCGTCGTTGACGGTCGGGTGCACAAACTTGGTGACGTCCCCGTTCAGCGCGGCGATTTCACGCACCAGCGAGGAGGAGATATAAGAATACTGCTCCGAGGGCGTCAGGAACAGGCTTTCCACGTCGGGCGCCAGGACCCGGTTCATGTTCGCCAGCTGGAACTCGTACTCGAAGTCCGATACCGCGCGCAGGCCACGCAGCAGCACGTTGGCGTCCACTTTCTTGACGAAATGCGCCAGCAGCTCGGAGAAGCCCACGACTTCGACGTTGGGCACGTGTGCGAGCACCTCGCGGGCCATGCCCACGCGCTGGTCCAGCGTGAAAGCCGGATTCTTCTTGGTGCTGGCAGCGACGGCAACGATGACCTTGTCGAACAACCGCGAGGCCCGTTCCACCAGGTCGGTGTGCCCCTTGGTGATGGGATCAAAAGTGCCGGGATAGAGAACCGTGTTCATTGCGCCTGTTCCTGCGACAGTGGGGTGATGCGCAGATGGTAGCCCAATGCTGTCGCCGGGGCCAACCGCTGCGCGCTACCTTCCTCAGGCCGCGCCCTGCAGGCGGGTGGCCAGGCTGCTGGACAGTTTCGACACCAGACCGTAGATCGACAGCTGCGGATTGGCTCCGATGCTGGTGGGAAACAGCGAGCCGTCGAATACCGAAAGATTCTCGATCTGGTGGTGACCGCCCTGGCTATCGGTAACCGACCGGGAGGGATCCTCACCCATGGCACAGCCGCCCATGACGTGGGCGCTGGCCAGTCGCACGTCGTAGATGGCGTAACGCAGCCCCTCGACCTGTTGCTGGAACTCGGCCCAGCTGCGGCTCAGGTGGCCCTGGCTGTGCACCGGCATGACGGCGCTGGCGCCGGCGGCAAACTGGATCTCGCCCATCGCCAACCAGGCGCGGCGGGCGCCGTCCCAGATGTAGTCATCCAGCGGGTAGTCGAGCACCGGATTGCCGTCGTCACGCAGGCTGACGCTGCCGCCCTGGCTGCGCTCGTCGAAGCCATCGCGCATCAGGGCAATCAGGATATTGCTCTGGGCCAGCTTGTGCATGCGCTCGAAATGGGTCTGGCCGTGGCCGCCCAGCAGGGCAGAGGTAATGCTCGGCTGCATCGGCGGTACTTCCAGCTTGAAGCCGATCGGCCCGGTGGTGCCATTGTTCCACTGGAAATGGTCGGAGTAGATCGACTGCGGAGCACCGTAGAAGCCGTTGATGTCGGTATCGTACTGCGCCAGGTTGAAGTTCACCGGGTGCAGGAAGGTACGTTTGCCCAGGCGCTGGTGCGGATCCGGGGCGCCGGAGCGCATGAGCAGGCCGGGACTGTTGATCGCGCCCCCGGCCAGCACCACATGGCGGCCACGCAGGGTAAAGCGCTGGCCGTTGGCCTGGTTCAGATGGCCGTTCATGCCGCGGCATTGCACGCCGGTGACCCGATCGCCCTCGAACACCAGCTTTTCCGCCCGGGCGGTATGGATCAGCGTGGCACCCTTGTCCAGGGCGGCAGGTATGGTAGTGACCAGCATCGACTGCTTGGCGTTGGTCGGGCAGCCGGTGCCACAGTAGCCCAGGTTCCAGCAGCCACGCACGTTGCGCGGTATGACCTGCCAGTGCCAGCCCAGGCTCTCGCAGCCGGCGCGAATAACGTCGTTGTTGGCGTTCGCCGGCACGGCCCAGGGCGCCACGCCCAGCCGCTCTTCCATGCGCGCAAACCAGGGCGCCATGCTGGCCGAGTCCAGGCCCTTGACGCCATGCACCTCGGCCCAGTGGGCCAGGGTCGGATCCGGGGTGCGGAAGCTGCTGGTCCAGTTCACCGTGGTGGTGCCGCCCACGGTGCGGCCCTGCAGAATGCCGATGCCGCCGTCCGCCGTCGCCCGCGCCGAGCCTTCCTGGTACAGCTCGGCATAGGCCTTGGCTTCGTCGTTCTTGAAGTCGCTGGAGGTCTTCAGCGTACCCTCTTCGATCATGATGACCTTGAGGCCGGCCTGGGCGAGGATTTCCGCACTGGTGCCGCCACCGGCACCCGTGCCGATAATGATGACGTCGGCGTCGAATGTTCGCTCGGCGGTAAAATCGCTGGCGTCCAGTACATCCCAGCCGCGGGCGATGCCTTGCAGAAACAGATCAGGAACGGGCATATCAATTCACCTGCGAGAAATCAGATTTGGGGCGGTCCGGGGTAGCCGACGGCGGCCCAGGAAGCGGGAGTGGCATACCAGGCCATCATCAGCAGCTGGCTCAGCGCGCTGTGACCCTGGCGCAGCATGTCCAGACGGCTGTCGCGCCAGCGCTGCAGGAAGGCCTGCACGTCGGCCGGCGAGGCGTTCTCCCAGCTGCCCCAGATACCGGTCATGGGGCCGCGGGTCAGGGGCATGGAAAGCATGCCCAGCAGATCGGTGACCTGTGCCTGTACCGCCGCCGAGCTCCATGCCAGCGTCGTGTCGAGCTGCTGAATGCCCGCCTGCAGGCTGGCGCCGTCAAGCGCGGGATGGGGCCCGACCAGGGTGCTCATGATGGCGGCGACCACGGGTATATCCGAGTCGCGCAGTACCCGATAGCCGCTGGCCGGCTGGCTGCTGCTGCAACCGGTCAGGGTCGCCGTCATGCCCACCGTGGCGAGCGCGGCACTGGCACCCGCGCCGAGCTTGAGGAACTGGCGCCGATTCAGCGGCGCGGAAGAGAGAGAAGTCATTGTCGGCTCCCGGCGATCAACGGATGAACAGCTTGTAGACCAGCTTGAGCACCGCACCGCCATAGGGTGGGTAGATCGGCCGGGCACCGTTGAAGCGCTGCTTGATATATACGCCCTTGGCCTTGCTGAAGGTCAGAAAGCCCTCGTGGCCGTGGTAATGGCCCATGCCGGAGGGGCCGATGCCGCCGAAGGGCATGTCGTCCTGCGCCACATGCAGAATGGTGTCGTTGATACACATGCCGCCAGCGTGGGTCTGGTTCATCAGGCGCTCCTGTTCGGCCTTGTCGTAACCGAAATAGTAGAGCGCCAATGGCCGCGGCCGGTCGGCAATGTAGTCCATCGCCTCTTCGATATCATCGTAGGGCAGGATCGGCATCAGCGGCCCGAAGATCTCCTCCTGCATGATCTTCATCTCGTCGGTCACATCCAGCAGCAGGGTGGGCGCCAGAATCCGGGTGGCGGCCAGATCCTCATTGGCCGGATTCAGCTCGATGATACGAGCCCCTTTCTCGCTGGCATCCTGCAGATAGCCCTGGATGCGCTGGTACTGCCGTGGGTTGACCACCTGGGTGTAGTCGGCGTTGTCACGCAGGCTGGGATAGAGTCGGGCGAACTGGGTGCGCAGCGCTTCGACCAGCTCGTCGACACGCTCGCGTGGGCAGAGGACGTAGTCGGGCGCCACGCAGGTCTGGCCGGCGTTGACGCCCTTGCCGAAGGCAATCCGCTCGGCTGCATCGGCGATAGGCACATCCTTGGAGACGATGGCCGGCGACTTGCCGCCCAACTCCAGGGTCACCGGCGTCAGGTTCTCTGCGGCGGCTCGCATCACATGCTTGCCGATGCCGGTGGCGCCGGTGAAGAGCAGGTGATCGAGCGGCAGGCGCGAAAACGCCATGCCCACCTCGGCCTCGCCGGTGATCACCGCAACCTGATCTTCGGTAAAGATGTCTCCGAGCATCTGCGCGAACACGCGGGCGGTCTCAGGGGTGGATTCGCTCATCTTGATCATCACGCGGTTGCCCGCTGCCAGCGCGCCGGTCAACGGCCCCATAGCCAGATAGAGGGGGTAGTTCCAGGGGACGATCACGCCCACCACGCCCAGTGGCTGGTAGATGACCTTGGCCTTGCCGGGCTGGAAAGCCATGCCGACATGCCGTGATGATGGCTTCATCCAGCGGCGCAGGCGCTTGCTTACATACTTGATGCCCTCGAGCGCGGGCATGATTTCCGCCAGCCGGGTCTCATCGGCGGAGCGCCGGCCAAAGTCGGCGCTGATGGCTTCGACAAGCGGTTCCTGGTAGCGCAACAATGCCGCTTTCAAGGCGTTGAGCGACGCAATCCGGCTTTCTGCAGTGGGCATCGGACTGGCCCGGAAGGCCGCCTTTTGCAGATCGAACAGGGCGTGCATGCGGGAAATCGCCTGCTGCTGGTCCTGCATATAAGCAATATCGGCTACCATAGAGCGCTCCGGCCGGACCTCGTGGGTCTGTTTTTATAGGAATGAAGCATCATTTTTAGAGCAATTGCTCTAAGGTGTCAATGCAAGTACCGCATGGGTGAATGCACCCGAGACATAACGACCACTGGAAATCAGGCATGAAAACCCGCGATCGCATACTCCAGGCCAGCCTGCAGCTCTTCAACGAGCAGGGTGAGCGCTCGGTCACCACCAACCACATCGCGGTGCACCTGGGCATGTCGCCGGGCAACCTGTATTACCACTTTCGCAACAAGCAGCAGATCATTGCCGAGCTGTTCGGCGGTTATGAGCAGCAGGTCGACGGCTTTCTCAGCGTGCCCGAGGGCCGCCCATTGGAAATTGCCGACAAGGCGCGCTATCTCGAGTCGATCTTCCGTGGGCTCTGGGAGTACCGCTTTCTGCACCGGGATCTGGAGCACCTGCTCAACAGCGATCCTGATCTGGCCCAGCGTTACCGGGTCTTCTCCCAGCGCTGCGTGCAGAGTGGGCAGAGGATCTACCAGGGTCTGATCGATGCCGACATTCTCTGCCGCGAGCGCACCGAGCCACAGTCCCTGGCGATCAACAGCTGGCTGCTGATGACCGGCTGGGTGGGCTATCTGTACACCACGGTCCTGGATGCCGAACAGCCGGAGCTGACCCCGGAGCTGCTGCGTCGGGGCGTCTATCAGGTGCTGGCCCAGGAGCGTGGGCTGCTCACCGAGCACTCCCGCGAGGCGGTGGAAGCCATGCTGGATGAGTACTACGTTCCGGTCTGAACCCCGTGTTCGGCGAACCAGGCCGGCAGACGCCGTTCGAGATAGAAGCCCGGGCGCCGCAGGGAGCCTTCGACAAAGCCCACGTGACCGCCGCCGGTGTGCAGTTCGAAGCGGGTTGAGGCCGATAGCTCGGCCTGTTCCGGCAGGCTGTGCGGGTAGACGAAGGGATCGTTGAGCGCCTGGACAATCAGGGTCGGGGTAGTGATGCTGCCGAGGAAAAACCGACTGCTGCAGCGCCGGTAGTAGTCTGCGGCACTGGCATAGCCGTGCAGCGGCGCAGTGACCCGCTCGTCAAAATCCCAGAACGAATCCATGCCCGCAAGCGAACCCAGTGCAGACAGGCTGGCGTGCTCTGCGTCGCGGCCCTGGTGGGCGAACAGGCGTTGCTTGTTGGTCACATAGGCCAGCATGTCGCGCATGAAGCGCGCCTGGTATACGCGGGAGAAGCCGACCTGCAGCCGGTCGGCGCACTGATCCAGACGGAAGGGCACCGAAATCGCCGCGGCGGCCTGCAGGCCGGAGGCTTCGCCGCGCTCGCCCAGATATTTGAGCAGCACGTTGCCGCCGAGGGAAAAACCGGCAGCGGCCAGGGTGCGGTTGGGCGCGCTGCGCTGCAGTTGATCGATCACCTCGGCCAGATCTTCGCTGGCGCCGGAGTGGTAGCCGCGGGCCAGATGATTGGGCTCGCCGGAGCAGCCGCGCCAGTTCACCGCCACGCTCTGCCAGCCCTTTGCCGCCAGCGCCTGCTGCTGACCGAGGATATACAGCGAATCCGAGCTGCCGGTCAGCCCATGTAGCAGGATCACGCAGGGGTGGCTGGCATCCTCCGGACCGTACCAGTCCAGATCGAGAAAGTCGCCATCGGCCAGGGTCATCCGCTGACGGCGCCGGTCCAGTGCGGGGGCCGGACGGCAAAGGGGACCGTAGAGCGTAGGCAAGTGCCCGCCAGGCAACCATCTGGCGGGCCGGAAAGGTGTCATGCCTCCCGTTGCCAGAGGCTGTACCAGACCTGCCCGGCACGTTTCTCGCGGTGCAGGCTCCAGGTGGCCGGGCGGGGCAGTTCGCTTGGCCGGCATTCGCTTTCGGTGTAGATCAAGGCATCGGGGCTGAGCCAGCCGTTGGCCTCCAGGGCCGCGCAGGCCGGAGCGAGCAGATCCTGGCGAAAGGGCGGGTCAAGGAAAGCAATCTGGAAGGGTTCTGCCGGCGCGGTTGCCAGCAATGCCAGGGCATCCTGCTGACGTATTTCGGCGCTGTCGCACTGCAGCGTCTGCAGGTGACCGCGCAGGGTGTTGACCACCTCGCGGCTGGTATCGCAGGCCAGCACCCAGGCGGCACCGCGGGACAGGGCTTCCAGGCTCAGCGCGCCGCTGCCGGCAAAGGGGTCGATACAGCGTGCGCCTTCGATATGGCCGCTCAACCAGTTGAACAGGGTTTCGCGCACCCGGTCCGGGGTCGGCCGCAGGCCTGGCTGCTCGACGAAGCTGAAGCGGCGACTGCGCCAGTTGCCGGCAATGATGCGCAACTGGCTCTGGCGGTTGGCTGCCT
The DNA here is from genome assembly GCA_016763285.1 of Pseudomonas sp. Taxonomy (GTDB): domain Bacteria; phylum Pseudomonadota; class Gammaproteobacteria; order Pseudomonadales; family Pseudomonadaceae; genus Halopseudomonas. Next base: position 13,450 of record JAESUC010000038.1, on the reverse strand, counting down.
GCTTCATGGCGCCGGCTCCACCATCTGCTCGGGTTCGATGAGATTGTCGGTCGGCTCGACCTCGTCCACCGCTTCGACCTCTTCGAGCACCGGTTCCGGGCCAACGGTGACGATCAGCTGGCGGTCGGGATGAACATGCCGCTGGAAGGCGGCGCGTATGTCCTCGACGGTCAGCTTCTCGACCTGATCCAGAAACAGCTGCATGTGATTGAGCGGCAACCCGTAAAAACCGATCGCCCCCAACTGGCTGACGATCGCATCGTTGCTTGCGGTGGACAGGGGGAATTGACCCATGATCTGACGCTTGCTGCGCACCAGCTCGGCTTGCGTCGGCCCCTCGGCAACGAACTCCGACAGCGTGGCGTCAATCACTTCCAGTGCCAGCTCGACCTGATCGTTGCGGGTCTGCATGCCGATCTGGAACGGCCCGGGGGCTTCCATCGGAATCAGGCTGCTGCTGACCGAGTAGGACAGCCCGCGGGTTTCGCGGATCTGTTCCATCAGCCGTGAGCCGAAGCCCGAGCCGCCGAGAATCTGGTTACCCACATACAGCGCCGCGTAATCCGGATCATGGCGGCTGATACCCAGCTGGCCCAGCATGATGTGGGTCTGCTGGGAGTCGAACACCACGTGCTCGTGGCGCGGCTCCATGGGGTCCGGTTCGGCTATCGATGCGGCTGCCGGACCGGCGGGCAGGGCGCTGGACAGGCGGCTGGCGATGCGCTCGGCCTGCTGCCGGTCAATGTTGCCCACCAGCGCAATGACCGCATTGCCGGCGGTGTAATACTGCTGGTGAAAGGTCTCCAGCGTGTCCGGAGTCAGCAGCGCCAGGCTATCGGCCTGGCCGGTGGGCAGGCTGCCATAGGGGTGCTGCGGATAGAGCCCGGCCCAGAAGGCCTCGCTGCCCAGGGCGGCGGGGCTTTGCAGGCGCATCTGCAGGCTGGCCAGTAGCTGGTTGCGCAGCCGCTCCAGCGCGTCCTGGGGAAAGGTGGGCCGGGTGACCACGCGGGTGAACAGATCCAGCGCCGGTTGCAGCTTTTCGCTGGCGGTCAGGGTACGCAGGCTGGCCAGCGCCATGTCGCGGTGCGAGCTGTTGCTGAACTGGGCACCGAGACGCTCGAAGCCGGCGGCAATCGCGCCGGAGTCCATCCCTTCGATCCCTTCGTTGAGCATACCGTTGGTCACCAGGGCGAGGCCGGGCAGGTTGCCGTCGCGGCTGGCGCCGGCGGCGAACAGCAGCTGCAGGTCAAGCATCGGCAGCTCCGCCGCCTGCATGAAGTAGACCCGTGCGCCTTCGTCGGTGGTCCAGTGCTGCAGGTCCAGGCTGCGCCGCGCGGGCGCCTTGTCCAGATCGACCTGCTGCAGTGAGTCCAGCGCAGGCAGCGTCTCGGCTGCACTTTCGCCGGGTGTCTCGGCCTCCGCCACGGGGACGCTCTGCTCCGGCGTCGGCGCCGGGGGGGCGGGGGCCAGAGTGTCGCGTGACTTGAACAGCAACAGGCCCATCACCAGAACCAGCAGGCCGACGGCCAGCAACCAGCGCGAAAGAGGAATTGTTCTGGCCGACATCAGTTGGCTCCTTCAGTGGTGGTTGCTTCAGGGGCCTGCGGTGCCAGCTCGGCGACCGGGGGGCGGGGCAGGATCAATCCGCGGGCCAGGCGTTCGGGCACCAGGTAGCGGCGCGCCACCGTACTGATCTGCTCTGGGGTGATGGCTTCCAGCGCGGCGGCATCCTGCTCGATCAGCTGCCAGGACAGACCCACGCTCTCGAGCTGGCCGATCAGGTTGGCCTGGTGGGTAATGCTGTCGCGGGCGTAGACGTCCTCGGCGATCAGCTGGGTCTTGACCCGGGTCAGCTCGGCGGAGTCCGGCGGGTTGTTCTTGAGTTCTTCGATCTGTTCCCACAGGGCGGCTTCAAGCTGCTCGAGCGTCACCTCGCGGGCCAGATTGGGCAGCCCGCTGAGCGTGAACAGGGTATCGCCACGGGTAAAGGCGCTGTAGCTGGCGTAGGCAGACGTCGCAAGGGCACTGCCGCGCTCCAGGCGGCTGGGCAGGCGGGCGCTGTAACCGGCGTCCAGCACCCCTTCCAGCAGGCGTAGCGCATGTGCCTCCCAGGGGTCGGCGGCGGTACTCAGGCTGGGCACATTGAAGCTCAGGATCAGGCTTGGCAGTTGCACGTCGACCTCGATGGTGACGTTGCGCTGGGCGCCGCCGGGCAGCTCCAGTGGCGCTTTCTGCGGCGGCACCTCGCCGGCGGGAATCGGACCGAAGTAGGTTTCGACCATGGGCCGCACCTCTTCCAGCGAAACATCACCGACAATCACCAGGATCGCGTTGCCCGGCTGGTACCAGGTGCGGTACCAGGTCCGCAGATTCTCGATGGTCAGGCGCTCCAGGTCATGCATCCAGCCAATGACCGGCTGGCTGTAGGAGCTGGCCATGTGGGCCTGGGTCAGAAAGCGCTCATAGGCCAGACTGTTGGGGTTGTCGTCCACGCGCAGACGGCGCTCTTCCTTGATGACCTGCATTTCCCGCAGGAACTCGTCCTCCGGCAGCCGCGCGGTATGCATGCGCTCGGCTTCCATTTCCAGGGCAATGGGCAGCTGCTCACGACTGAGCACCTGGTAATAGGCGGTATAGTCGCGGCTGGTAAAGGCGTTTTCCTGGGCGCCGAGGCTGCCCAGCAGCTTCGATGCTTCGCCGGGGCCGAGATTCTCGCTGCCCTTGAACATCATGTGCTCCAGGGCGTGGGAGATACCGGTCTGCCCGGGTGGCTCGTGGCTGCTGCCGACCCGATACCAGAGCTGCGAGACCACCACCGGCGCGCGGTGGTCCTCGCGAACTATTACCTTCAGCCCGTTGTCCAGATGAAACTCGTGGGTGGCCTGACGGGGCTCCTGGGCCAGGGCGGGCAGCCCGGTCAGCAGCAGAACAAGAGTAGTAAAAGCGGTTTTCAGCCGTAGCATGCAAGCATCCTGTAGGAACGTACCGCCTGTGGCGGAAGTGGGGTAGGATAACCCAACCTTCAATGCGGTGGTCAAACGCCCGCCGCCCGACTCTAGATAGTGAAAGTCAATGTTCGGTTCCAAAGACAAGCCAGATCAGCCCACCACCCCCAAAGTCAGCCAGGACGGCAGCAAACCCGAGAAAAAGGGCCTGTTCGGCTGGGGGCGCCGCAAGAACGAAAGCGCCGAATCCGAGGCGCCGCCACCGGTGACGCCGCAGAACACCGACGAGGCCGCCCGGGAGGCCGCGCAGTCGCTGTTCTCCGGTCTGGGCCAGGCCGAACAGCAACCGGCCCAGACCGAGCCAGAGCAGCCCGAACCGCCCGCCGGGGGCTTCCTCGCCCGCATGAAGGCCGGGCTGTCCAAGACCAGTGTCAATCTGGGCGAGGGCATGGCCAACATGTTCCTCGGCGAGAAGGACATCGACGACGAGCTGCTCGAGGAGCTGGAAACCCGCCTGCTGATGGCCGACGTCGGCATTGAGGCTGCCACGCTGATCATGGAATCGCTGCAGCAGCGCGTGCGCCGCCGTCAGTTGTCCAATCGCAAGGCGCTGTACCGGGCCCTGCAGGACGAACTCGAGACCCTGCTGGCCGATGTGGCCAAGCCCATGGTCATCACGCCGGAGAAGCAGCCCTTCGTGATTCTGGTGGTCGGTGTGAACGGTGTGGGCAAGACCACTACCATCGGCAAGCTGGCCAAACGGCTCCAGGGCGAAGGCCGCAGCGTCATGCTTGCCGCCGGGGATACCTTCCGCGCCGCCGCGGTCGAGCAGTTGCAGGTATGGGGCGAGCGCAACGATATTCAGGTGGTGGCGCAGCATACCGGCGCGGATTCCGCATCGGTGATCTTTGATGCGCTGCAGGCCGCCAAGGCACGCGGCGTGGACGTGCTGATCGCCGATACCGCCGGGCGTCTGCACAATAAAGACAACCTGATGGACGAGCTGAAGAAGGTCAAGCGGGTCATGGCCAAGCTCGATACCGACGCGCCCCATGAAATCCTGCTGGTGCTGGATGCCGGCACCGGCCAGAACGCGATTTCCCAGACCAAGCTGTTCGATCAGGCCGTCGGCCTCACCGGCCTGGTGCTGACCAAGCTCGACGGCACGGCCAAAGGCGGAGTGATCTTCGCCCTGGCCAAGCAGTTCGGCCTGCCCATCCGCTTTATCGGCGTGGGCGAGAAGATCGACGACCTGCGGCCCTTTACCGCCTCGGAGTTCGTCAAGGCGCTGTTCGGGCGTGAGTAAGCCATGATTCGTTTCGAACAGGTCAGCAAGCGTTATCCCAACGGCCACATGGGCCTGGATAACCTGAGCTTCCATATCAAGGTCGGTGAGATGGTATTCATCACCGGCCATTCCGGCGCCGGCAAGAGCACGCTGCTCAAGCTGATCATGTGCATGGAGCGGCCCAGTTCCGGCCAGGTACACGTGGGCGGCCAGAATCTGCGCGAGCTCTCCGGCGACGACATTCCCTACCTGCGCCGCCAGGTTGGTGTGGTGTTCCAGAATCACCAGCTGCTGTTTGACCGCACGGTATTCGACAATGTCGCGCTGCCGCTGATCATCAATGGCACGCCCCCCGGCGAAGTGGGCCGACGCGTGCGTGCGGCGCTGGACAAGGTCGGCCTGCTGAGCAAGGAAAGCCTCTATCCCATCGCGCTCTCCGGCGGCGAGCAGCAGCGTGTGGGTGTGGCCCGCGCGGTGGTGCACAAGCCGGCCCTGCTGCTGGCGGACGAGCCCACCGGTAACCTGGACCCGTCGCTGTCTGCCGAGATCATGAGCCTGTTCGAGGACTTCAACCGGGTCGGCGTGACCGTCATCATCGCCAGCCACGATCTGCCGCTGATCGCCACGCTGGATCACCGCATGCTGACCCTGGATCAGGGTCGACTGCTACGGGACGGGGAATAAGCGTGGCCGACGACAAGCACAAGGCAGCCCGGCGCGGCAGCAAGGCCCCCAAGGGCGCGGCGCGCTCCGGTCACAGCTGGAAGCATCCGCTGCGCAGCTGGCTCGGCAGCCACCGCGACAGCGCCCGGCAGGCCCTGGAGCGTTTGCGTCACAACCCCCTGAGCAGCGCCATGACCATTCTGGTGATGACCATCGTCCTGGCCCTGCCCATGGGCCTGGGCGTGCTGATCGGCCAGGTCGAACGGCTGGGCGTCGACTGGCAGCGCGCCGCTCAGCTCTCGGTGTATCTGGTTGATAACGTGCAGCCCGAGGCTGCCACCGGCGTGCTCGAGCAGGTGCGAGATCTGGATCAGGTGGCCGAGGCCCACCTGCTGGATGCGGAAATGGCCCTGGCCGAGTTCAAGCAGCACTCCGGCATGGGCGATGCTCTGGATCAGCTTGCCTACAATCCCCTGCCGGCGGTGATCGTGGTTACGCCGGTGAGCATCGAGGGCGGTGCGGCCGTACTCGAGCCCCTGCGTGACCAGCTGGCCGCCTTGCAGGGCGTGGAACAGGTGCAGATCGATCTGCTCTGGATCGAGCGCCTGACCCGTATTCTCGCCCTGTTGGAGCGGTTCACCGGCGGCCTCGCCGTGCTACTGGTGCTGGCGCTGTTGCTGGTGATGATCAATACCATCCGTCTGGCCATCGAGAGCCGCCGGGATGAGATTGTGGTGATCAAGCTGGTCGGCGGCACTGACGCCTTCGTGCGTCGGCCTTTCCTCTATATAGGTGTGCTCTACGGGCTGCTCGCCGGTCTGCTGGCCTGGCTGCTGCTGGCGCTGGGCATGGTCTGGCTCAACAGCGCAGTGCGCGAGGTGGCGGCGCTGTATCAGAGTGACTTCGAGCTGGCTGGCATGCCAGCCGTCGACGGTCTGACCCTGGTGGCCGGCGCGATGTTGCTGGGTCTGGTCGGCGCCTGGCTTGCCGTTGGTCGGCACGTTCGAGCTATCCAGCCAACCTAGGCGTGGCTCTCGCACCTCACTGTTGCGCCAGCTGTGCTGCATCATTGCATCGAGGTACGGTTGAATGAATCGGCATGTGGGCGCAGGACGGGTGCAGCAGAGCGGATCGCTGAGCTCCGAAGTAGTTGGAGACGCCAGTCTGCAGGCTGCAATGCAGCCCTGGATCGAGATGGAATGTTATCAGCTGAGCGGGGGAGATCGATTGTCAAAGGTCGATGCCCTTGATCTGGGCCACCAGCAGATCGTACGCGAGCGACAAATGGCGGCGATTCAGAAGCTGGGAATCATGCCTGCCGATCGTTGCACCTTGTCCTACTGTAGCGAGAGTCAAGACTTTCGATTTTCTGAACTGGGCGGTGGGGCCGCGGAAGCCGTGTTTTTCATGCCAGCGCACACCGAGTTTGATATCTACGTGCCATGCGGCGCGCAAACCGCCTACGTCAGCTTTGATCAGAACGCGTTTCTGGCTGCCGCAGCGGCATTGAGCCCGGAGCTATGGGATCGCGACGTAACCTCGCTGCAGCAACTCCCAACCGCGCAGCGCTTTGCTCTGAAGCCGGTACTCGATCAGTGGTTGGCTGTGGCGGGCAAGGTTGTTGCCGCCGAGGGTGGGCTGCGCGAAACGCTTTTGCTTCACCACATAGCGCAAGCGGTGACTGTTGTGCGAGATGATGCAGTATTGGCAGCTCCCTCGATCGAGCGCGCACGGGCCTACAGTGTGTGTCGCACCGCACGGGCCTACGTCGAGGAGTGTTTTGCCGCTGACTGCGTTCCCACGGTGGTTGATATCTGCCGCGCGGTTGGCGTCTCCGAGCGCAGCCTGCAATACGCCTTTCAGGCCTATGTCGATATGTCGCCGCTCAGCTATCTGCGGCTGTGCCGCCTGAACCGCGTCCGCGCTGTACTGCGTGAGGCATCCGTCGAGGCCACTACCGTGACAGCCATCGCCATGCGCTTTGGTTTTCTGCACCTCGGTCGCTTCGCCATCGACTATAAGCGGCTCTTCGGCCAATCTCCTTCGGTCACTCTGGCCTCGTGAGATCGCGCCAACTCCCCTGCGTTGCGGAAATCGGATAGCGGTGTGCCGCTAGCCCCCATAGGCTGAGCGATTGCTCAGTGATGGAGTCAGGGACATGTGGCACGCAGCGCGACCGGGTGGGTCGAGGGAACACAAGTTGGCCGCAGCAGTACGCATGCTGGTTTTTAACGCCTGTGATCGCAGATCACTGCTCGGCAAGGGTTTGCTCACGGTAATGCTACTGCTGCCTTTGCCTGCCGCACTGGCAGCCGATGGCACCTGGTCGAGTAGCGCAACCAACGGAGACTGGGATACGGCGACAAACTGGCTCCCCGCAGGCGCACCCGGCAGCCCCGGGGACACGGCCAGCTTCGGGAGCTCCGCCATTACCGGCATCTCACTCGCAACCACCACCGAGCTGGACAGCCTCATCTTCAATGCGGGGGCGGATGCCTTCACCATCAGGCGCGCTGAGGGTTACAGTCTGATTTTCTCGGGTGCGGGCGTCATCAACAATTCGGCGGCTACCCAGCGTTTTATCGTCTCCCCAATGGCTATTTCCAGCGGATTCTCGGCGCTTGATTTCACCGGTTCGGCAACGGCAGGTAGCAATACCGAATACCGGGTCGAGGGCACCTCCAGCGGCACTCTGTTTGGCTCCCTGCGGTTCTATGACCGCTCCACAGCGGGCAGCGGCACGTTCACAGCAGCAGGCGGCGCCGCTGGAGGAGGCCAGATCACCTTTTACAACTCCGCAACGGCGGGTGCTGGAAATTTCAGCATCGAGGGCGCCAACCTGCTCGCTGGTGGCGCTGTCACTTTCTACGATCGGGCGACTGCCGGTAACAGCACTTTCAGGCTTTGGGGCAGCAATGTCAGCGACCCGACGGCCACTGGTGGGCAGGCGCTTTTTGTTGGCGCATCGTCGGCCGGCAATAGCAGCCTGTACGCTTATGGCGGCATGGGTACGAACAGACTCAGCGGCTCGATCATATTGTTGGATAATGCCACCGCGGGTGACGCAACCCTTTACGCATTGGGCGGCTCGCTGGGAGGATTCGGTGGTTTCATTGCCTTCTCTGACAACGCCAGTGCGGGTAACGCTACCCTGATCACCGCGCCGCTACCGTTTTTTCTGGACCCGGGCCGTATCAGTTTCGCCAGTAACGCAGCAGGTGGCACGTCCAGCATTCAGCTGACGGGCAAGGGGGAGTTGATAATTGCAGATCATGCTGGAGGTGGCATAACTGTTGGCTCCCTTGAAGGTGACGATACCTCAAGCGTTCTGCTTGGCAGCAGGCGGCTGACGGTCGGCAGCAACGACAAGTCCACGCTCTTTGCTGGAGCCCTCACCGGCGATGGCGGCTCACTCGGCAAGGTTGGTAGCGGCACCCTGAGTATTTCAGGCAGCAACAGCTATGACGGTGGCACCACGGTTGATGCCGGCCTGCTCAGGGTGGATAACACTACCGGCAGTGCAACCGGTAGCGGCGACGTACTGGTCAATAGCGGAGGCAGCCTGGGGGGGAGTGGCAGTGTTTCCGGCCAGGTGACGATTATCGACGGCGGCCGGCTTGCAGCGGGCAACTCTGCCGGCAATCTGACGCTGGGCAGCCTGTTGTTGAGTCAAGCCTCGGTGCTCGACTATGAGCTGGCTGCGCCGGGCGGCACACCCGGGGTGGATAGCGATCTTATTACGGTCACGGGTGATCTGACGCTGGATGGCATCCTTGATGTCACCGACCTGGGTGGATTCGATTTCGGCACCGGCGTGGGGGACAGCGGACGCTATACCCTGTTCAATTACGGAGGCACCCTGATCGACAATGCTCTGGAGTTCGGGCAGGGCTTGCTCGCCGGCTACAACTACCGGATTGATACGGACAGCGCCGGCGTGGTGTCGTTGGTGGCCGAGTTCATTGGCTTGCAGTACTGGGACGGCAGCAGCACCAGCTCCGACGGTAGCATTGCCGGTGGCAATGGTAGCTGGACGGCAACGAGCAGCAACTGGACCGACCAGAGCGGATCTGCCAATGCACGTTGGGGCGACTTGACTGGTGTTTTCTCGGGGGCCTCGGGTACTGTTGAAATAGACGGCGCGCAGCGCGTCAGAGGTTTGCAGTTTGTCACCGACGGTTACCTGCTGCGCGATGCTGACAGCAACGGCTCCCTGGTGCTGGCCGATGCCGGCGCGGATGTTCGAGCCGACAGCGGCGTGACTGCAATCCTGGATGTCGCACTCGGAGGCAGCGGCAATCTGCTGAAATCAGGGGGCGGAACCATCGTATTGCAAGGCAATGGCAGCTACGCCGGCGAAACCCGGGTGCATGAGGGTGTCCTGCGCCTTGGCGCCAGCGAGCGCATTGCCGATACCAGTGCTCTGGTAGTTGAGGGCGGCACTTTCGCCGTGGGCGAGTTTGTCGAAACGGTAGGCAGCCTCTCCGGCAGCGGCGGTGTAATCGACCTGGGGCAAACGGGTGCCGGGCGCCTGATCATCAATCAGACAGTGGATGGCAACTATGCGGGTAACGTCGTTGGAAACAGCGATCTCGATACCAGCAGTGCGTTGGTCAAGGAGGGGGCGGCAACCCTGATCCTCAGCGGTACCAGCACGCAAACCGGGCTCAGTGCCGTCGACGTCAATGCCGGCCGTCTGGCGGTGACGGGCGGCAACGCCATAGCTGACACACATTATGTTGCGGGCACTGGTGAATTTGAACTACTGAGCGATGAGACCCTGGGCGGGCTTGCCATGGGTAACGGCCAGGTGTTGCTCAACGATAGCACTCTGACCCTGCGTAGCACGGCGTTACAGGCACTCAGAAACGCCGCGAATATCTCCGGGACCGGCAAAGTCATCATTGATGGCAGTGGCGCGCAATACTTCGATTCGGCGAGCAGTTACACCGGCGGCACCACGATCAGCAATGGCTTGCTGATCACACAAAATGCAGTGGCCCTGGGCAGCAACGGCGGAGTTGCCGTAAACGCTGGTGGCGAACTCGAACTGCAAGCCGGGCTTGAGGTTGGCGCCCTGACCGGTGCCGGAACAGTGAAACTGACCGGCGCGCGTGGCGCGCAAACCCTGACCACAGGGGCAAATAACAGCTCAGGTACCTTCAGCGGCCAGCTCTCCGGGGAGGGCGGCAATCTGAGCAAGGCAGGCACCGGGACCTTTACCCTGACTGGCGCCAACAGCTACAGCGGCGTGACACAGGTGAATGCTGGCATCCTGCTGGCGAGCAATGCCAGTGGCAGTGCAACTGGGACCAGTACGGTCAGCATCGCTAATGGCGCAGCCCTGGGCGGGAGTGGGTCGATCGCGGGCGTGGTCAGTGTAGAAGATGGAGGGCTGCTGACTCCCGGCAGCACGACGGAAACCCTCACCCTGGGTGGGCTGGTACTCAACGCCGCGGCTTTGCTCGGCTTTGAGCTGGGTGATCCGGACGGCAGTGCTGGGCTGGATAGTGATCTGATCAATCTGGTGGCGAATATGGGCGGATCTTCCTCCAGCGGCGATCTGACCCTGGACGGCATTCTGCATGTCAGTGATCTGGGCGGCTTCGACGGTAGCGGCAGCCATCGGCTGATCAATTACGAGGGTACCCTGATCAACAACGGCCTCAATCTGGGTACCGGCTTTCTCGCCGGTTACAACTACGACGTCAATACCTCCGTTGCAGGGCAGGTCGATCTGGTGGTGGACTACACCGGCCTGCAGCACTGGGATGGCGCAGACGGAGGCGGTGACGGCCTGGTAACCGGTGGTACCGGCATCTGGCGTGCTGGCGAAGCCAACTGGACCGATCACAGCGGCCAGCTCAGTGCGGCGTGGGAAGATCTGACGGCTGTGTTCGACGGCGCCAGTGGCGTAGTCGAAGTTGACGGTGATCTGAACGTCAACGGCATGCAGTTCGTTACCGACGGCTATAGGCTGGAAGACAGCGACGGCAATGGCGCGTTGCTGTTGGCCGCTGTGGGCGCCGACCTGCGTGCCAATGCAGGTGTCAGCGCCACGCTGGATGTTGAGCTCGGCGGCACCGGCGCGCTGATCAAGACGGGTGCAGGCACTGTGGTCCTTGCGGGCAACAACAGCTATAGCGGGGGCACAACGGTCAGCGACGGCACCTTGCAGGGCAGCGCAGATTCCCTGCAGGGTGACATCGTCAATAACGCAGCACTGGTCTTCGGTCAAGCTCAGGACGGTACTTATGCTGGCGTAGTCAGCGGCAGCGGAACGCTAACCAAAGTCGGGGCAGGCAGCCTGCTGCTGGTTGGCAACAGCAGCTATACGGGTGGCACCACCGTGCTTGGCGGCCTTCTGCAGGGCAGCTCATCCACGCTGCAGGGCGATATTGCGAATAATGCCCAAGTCAATTTCGTGCAGGTCAGCGAGGGCGCCTATGGTGGTGCGATGAGCGGCAATGGCAGGTTGATCAAATCCGGCGCGGGTCTGCTGGTGCTCTCCGGCAGCAATAGCTATAGCGGTGGGACCTCCGTTCTGGAAGGCATCCTGCAAGGTGTTGCGGGGTCATTGCAGGGCGATATCAGCAACAGTGCACAGCTCGACTTTGCACAGCAGACAGACGGAATCCATGCGGGGATGATCAGTGGCACCGGTAACCTGATCAAATCCGGTAACGCCAGCCTGACGTTGACCGGCGCCAATATCTACTCCGGTGATACGCTGGTTGAAGCGGGTCGGTTGCTGGTCGACGGCTCCATCGCCAACTCGGCCACAACTGTCAGCAGCGGCGCTTCGGTGGGGGGCAGCGGCACTTTTGGCAGCATCTCTCTGAACGGAGGCACAGTGGCGCCCGGTAACTCTATCGGCACCCTCACGGTAGCCGGCAACCTGGATTTTTCCGGTGGCGCGGTTTATCAGGTGGAAGCCGATGCGGCCGGCAACAGCGATCGTATCGATGCGAGTGGCAGTGCTCTGCTCACCGGTGGTGTGGTGCAGGTGCTGCCCGAGGCGGGTGATTATCGCTTGAGCACCGTCTACAGCATCCTGAGTGCTGCCGGAGGACTGGGCGGCACGGAGTTTGGCAGCGTCAGTTCCAGCCTGGCCTTCCTGACCCCCACCCTCAGCTACGATGCAACGTCGGTGTCGCTCAATCTGCGCCGCAATACCTCCGACTACGTGTCGGTTGGAGCTACTGCCAATCAGGTGGCTGTGGCTGCGAGCCTGGATGCGTATATTGCCAGCGGAGCCACCGGTAGCGACGAGCTGGCTGACAATCTTGATGTCCTGACCGCTGCAGGCGCCCGGCAGGCCTATGATTCGCTCAGCGGTGTGCAGCACAGCTACAGCAACCTCATCGTATTGCAGAATGGCAGGCAGCTAAGCGGCCTGTTGTTGGACCGGCTACAGGTAAGCGGTCCCCCGGCAATTGGCATTCCCGGGGAGGAGGTGAGCTCGCAGAGCGGCTGGTGGTTGCGTGGCACGGGTAGCTACGCCGAGCTGGACGATGCCCATTACAGCGCAAGCGGCAGTGCAGTGGGTTTCGATGCACCGCTCGACGAGCAGCGGACGCTGGGAGCGGCATTTGGCTACAGCCGCACGAACGCAGATCTACAGCAGGGCGGACTGGAGCTCGAGAGCTATCAACTGGCGCTCTACGGTGAGTGGCGGTTACCCGTCGACGCCTACCTCAGTGGAGTTGCCGGGCTGGGTTATCACCAGCTTGAATCGAGCCGCAGCGTAGCGGTCGGCGCGTTAAGCAGCACGGCAGAGGCGGATTATGATGCCTGGAGCGGTCAGGCGGCGATGGAGTTGGGTCGTAGCTTTGCGGTCCATCAGAGTCCGAATTCGATCAGTCGTATGACGCCCCTGTTCGGGCTGGAGTATGCGCATCTGCAGCGCAGCAGCTTTGCTGAGGACGCCACGGCCGGATTGAATCTGCGGGTGGAGAACGATCGTCAGGCTTCGCTGCGTTCGGCAATGGGCGGGCGCCTTTCCCACGCGCGTTTGACTCAGGGGGGCATGCGCATCGAGCCGGCCCTTGAGCTTGCCTGGGTGCACGAGTTTCTGGATACCGGCGCGTCCGTCGATGCCATGCTTGTCGCCACGCCCGGCAACGGCTTTCGTGTCGCAGGGCCAAAGATGGAGCGCGACCGTGCCAGACTCGGTGTGGGTCTGACCATGCAGTTGAGTGATACCGCTGCTCTTGAGTTGGGCTATCGCGGCGAATACGCCAGCACCGATGATTATCACGACCTCTCCGCCACCTTCCGGATGGCCTGGTGAGCGACGGCATGCGGGGCTTGAGAAAGTGATACAAAGTTGTATGCTCGATGAACTTGACCGAGCATTCACAGTCATATCTGGCAGTGATACACTCGGCTGTCAATTTTTTGGAGTACAAAGATGAGCACTGCCTTGCAGCCCGTACATAATCTGGTCCCAGGTGCGAACCTGGAGGCTTATGTCCAGACGGTGAGCAGAATTCCGATCCTCAGCGTCGAAGAGGAGCGTGAGCTGGCTGATCGTTTGTTCTACAACGAAGAC
>JAESUC010000037.1 GCA_016763285.1 Pseudomonas sp. | reverse complement strand
CAACGAATTGCTTGACGACCATAGAGCATTGGAACCACCTGATCCCATCCCGAACTCAGAAGTGAAACGATGCATCGCCGATGGTAGTGTGAGGTTTCCTCATGTGAGAGTAGGTCATCGTCAAGCGCTATACCAAAACCCCGGATATCGAAAGATGTCCGGGGTTTTACTTTGCGCGCTAGAAAAGCGGCAAGCGGCAAGCGACAAGCTAAACCCTAAGCTGTTAGCTTGAAGCTTGAAGCTTCAAGCTTGAAGCTGGAAGCTACCCCCAGACCTCGTCATCCTCGCGAAGGCGGGGATCCATTGGGCCTGGCAGAGGGCATCTAAGCCTATTCAATTTCCGTGTCGAGCCAAAGTCCGCCTGGATACCCGCCTTCGCGGGTATGACGAGGTGTTGAACGTGAAGGGGTGCCGGGCATGGGCAACGCCAGTATCAAGGCCCCGCGCTCCCGGCCACGTCATCCTCGCGAACGCGGGGATCCATCGGGCCTGTCAGAGAGCATCTAAGCCCATCCAAATTCCGTGTCGGGCCAAAGTCCGCCTGGATACCCGCCTTAGCGGGTATGACGAGGTGTTGAGCGTGAAGGGGTGCCGGGCATGGGCAGCGCCAGTATCAAGGCCCCGCGCTCCCGGCCACGTCATCCTCGCGAACGCGGGGATCCATTGGGCCTGGCAGAGGGCATCCAGGCCTATTCAAATTCCGTGTCGAGCCAAAGTCCGCCTGGATACCCGCCTTCGCGGGTATGACGGGGTGTATGAGCACGCATGATTGACGTCATGGGCACCATCGCCAAGACTCTTGCAGCTTGCAGCTTGCAGCTTGCAGCTTGCAGCTTGCAGCTTATTTGTTACTTCAAACTACCGCGCACAGTAAGCAATCAGGGCGGCTTGGTCTTATGCTTTAGAGATTTAAGTAATAAGTAAAACCGTATAACCAGTAAGTTGTTATAAACCTGGAGGTTGGTTAACCTGTGCAGCCTGATCGGGAGGCACTTGTCCGCGTCCCACGCTTTCGGAGGTTTTATGACTGATCGATCTTTAGGTAAACGCATTGGCGCTCTGGCGGGTGGTTTGCTTTTCGGCGCGAGCGCAGCTTTTGCTCCGGTACAGGCTGCCGATCAAGAACTGTTGAATTCGTCCTACGACATCGCCCGCGAGCTCTTTTCCGCATACAACCAGCAGTTCGCGGAACACTGGAAAGAAAAGACCGGCAAGACCGTCGATATCAATCAGTCCCATGGCGGATCCTCCAAGCAGGCCCAGGCCATCATCCAGGGATTGCGGGCGGACGTGGTGACCTACAACCAGGTAACCGATGTCGACATCCTGCACGAACGCGGCAACCTTATTCCTGAAGACTGGCGTCAGCGCCTGCCTAACGCAAGCTCGCCCTATTACTCCACCATGGCGTTCCTGGTGCGTGAGGGCAATCCCAAGAATATCCAGAACTGGGATGACCTGGCCCGTGACGAAGTAAGCTCCGTCCTGCCCAACCCGAAAACCTCGGGCAACGGTCGCTACACCTATCTCGCTGCTTTGGGATATGCGCAGAAGGCCTTTGATGGAGACGAGGCAAAGATCGATCAATTCCTCAAGACCATGCTGGGTAATGTGGCTGTCTATGACACCGGTGGACGCGGAGCCACAACCACGTTCATCGAACGCGGTATCGGCGACGTACTGCTTACTTTCGAGTCGGAAGTGAACAATATCGTCGCGCAGAACCCCGAGGGCGGATACCAGGTAGTGGTTCCCAAGACCAGCTTCCTCGCGGAGTTTCCGGTCACCTGGATCGATCGCAATGTCGAGCGCAACGGGACCGAGGAACTGGCCAAGAGCTACCTCGAGTATCTCTACACTGAAGAGGCACAACGTTTGATTGCCGGCTTCAACTATCGTGTACATAACGAGACGGTAAAAGCCGAGTTTGCCGACCGTTTCCCCGAGCTGGAGCTGTTGCCCATCGAAGAAATTGCGGGCGACTGGGAGACGGCCATGTCCGTGCATTTCGCCCCGGGCGGCAAGCTGGATCAGTTGCAGCGTCGCTGATATAGAGCATCCATGGACAAGATCATGACCGGCGCACCACCCAAGGGTGGTCGCGCCAAAAGAGTATTGCCCGGGTTCTCACTGAGCCTGGGCATTTCTCTTTTATTCATCAGCCTGGTGTTGCTGCTACCGGTCACCGGGCTGATCGTGCAGACCTCGGGTATGAGCCTTGCCGAGTACTGGGCAGTGATTACCGACGAGCGTGTAATGGCGTCCTACAAGGTCACCCTTTGGGCTGCGGCGATCGCTTCGGTGATCAACGGTGTCGTCGGCTTGCTCATGGCCTGGGTGCTGGTGCGTTATGATTTCTGGGGCAAGCGGCTGGTGGATGCCTTGATGGATCTGCCTTTTGCCCTGCCCACGGCGGTGGCCGGCATTACCCTGGCAGCCCTTTTTGCCGAGAATGGCTGGTATGGACAATATCTTGCCGAGCTCGGAATCAAGGTCGCCTATACCCCCCTGGGCATCATTGTCGCGATGTCCTTTACCAGCCTGCCCTTTGTGGTGCGTACCGTACAACCGGTACTCGAAGACCTGGCCCCGGAAGACGAAGAGGCCGCCATGAGCATGGGCGCCTCGGACCTGACCGTGTTCCGGCGGATCATCTTTCCGGCACTCTGGCCCGCATTGATGACCGGTGTGGCGCTGTCCTTCACGCGCAGCCTGGGTGAGTTCGGTGCCGTCATTTTCATTGCCGGCAATACGCCCTATGTCAGCGAGATTACCAGTCTGATGATCTTTGTCCGGCTCCAGGAGTTCGACTATGCGGCGGCAAGTGCCATTGCATCGGTGGTGCTGATGGCATCGCTGGTGCTGCTGTTGGGAATCAATCTGTGGCAGGCGCGTTATCTGAAACGCCTGCACGGTCGGTGAGTCCGCGATGAAACAATACAAGTCCAGTCTCAGGGTCGGTGAAAGGCCCTGGACCAAGTGGTTGCTGATCGGCACGGCATTGACGCTGACCCTGTTGATCCTGGTGATCCCGCTGGTGCTGATCTTTGCCCAGGCCCTGTCTGGCGGTGTGGGAACCGCATGGGAGAACCTGACGGATGAATACACACTGCATGCGATCGGTCTGACCCTTTTCGTTGCCGCTCTGACGGTGCCCATCAATCTGGTATTCGGCGTCTTCCTTGCCTGGCTGGTCACCCGGTTCGAGTTTCCCGGGCGCAAGGCGCTGATCACGCTGATCGATATCCCCTTTGCGGTCTCACCCGTGGTGGCGGGCCTGCTGTACTTGCTGCTGTACGGCAGCAACGGTTGGCTGGGTAGCTGGCTGGCCGATCATGACGTGCAGTTGATGTTTGCCTGGCCCGGCATCGTCATGGTGACCGTGTTCGTGACCTGCCCCTTTGTCGCCCGCGAGCTGATACCGCTGATGCAGCAGCAGGGCAGTGAGGAGGAAGAGGCGGGCGTCATTCTGGGGGCGAGCGGCTGGCAGTTGTTCCGCCGCGTCACGCTACCCAACATCCAGTGGGCGCTGATCTACGGTGTGGTACTGACCAATGCCCGTGCGGTGGGGGAGTTCGGTGCCGTCTCGGTAGTGGCAGGCAATATCCGCGGCCAGACCAACACCTTGCCCCTGCATGTCGAGTTGCTATATCAGGATTACAACGTCGTAGGCGCCTTTGTCAGTGCCTCGTTACTCGCCGGTATTGCTCTGCTGACCCTGCTGATCAAAGGCATTGTCGAATGGCGGCAGAGTTCGCAACGATCCCCTGAAATCAATCCGTCGGAAGTCCGCTGATGAGTATTACGGTAGAGCGCATCAATAAATATTTTGGGTCCTTCCAGGCGCTCCGGGACATATCGCTGGAAATCCCTGACGGCAAGCTGATCGGTCTGCTGGGTCCGTCCGGCTCGGGCAAGACTACCCTGCTCAGGGTGATCGCCGGTCTGGAGAATGCCGAAAGCGGTCGTGTGCTGTTCCATGGCCAGGATGTGACGCCCCTGCATGTGCGGGAGCGGCGTGTGGGTTTCGTATTCCAGCATTACGCGCTCTTCCGGCACATGACCGTGGCGCAGAACATCGCCTTCGGGCTTGAAGTCATGCCGCGCAAGGATCGGCCCAATGCGGCGGAGATCCGCAAGCGGGTCGGAGAGTTGCTGGAGATGGTGCAGTTATCCCATCTGGCCGACCGCTTCCCGGCCCAGTTGTCCGGCGGACAGAAGCAGCGGATTGCCCTTGCCAGAGCCCTGGCGATGAAGCCGCAGATCCTCTTGCTGGATGAGCCCTTCGGGGCACTGGACGCCAAGGTGCGCAAGGACCTGCGTCGCTGGCTGCGGGCTTTGCACGATGAGCTGCACTTCACCAGCGTGTTCGTCACCCATGACCAGGAAGAGGCCCTCGAACTGTCGGACCAGGTGGTGGTCATGAGTGCCGGCAAGATCGAGCAGGTCGACGACCCGCGTTCACTCTATGCCCAGCCGGAAAGTCGGTTCGTATTCGACTTTCTGGGCCACGTGAACGTGTTTGAAGGCGCGCTGCAGGGTCAACGGCTGGCACAGGGCGAAGGATGGGTCGAGCTGCCGGAGCAGGCCACAGGGGATACGGTGCAGCTGTACCTCAGACCACACGAAGTGCGCCTGCAGGATGAGCCGGCAAGCCACGCCCATTTGCCGCTGCGGATAGAATCGATCAGCCTGATCGGCGCTGAAGTACGGCTAGAGCTTGCGCCCTGCGGTTGGCAGAGTGAGGAGCCCTGGGAGGTGGGTATCAGTCACGCCGAGTTCAATCGCTGGCAACCCCAGCGTGGCGACCGGTGCTATGCTGTTCCGGATGTCGGTCATTTGTTCAACAGGGAAGGACAGCCGCCCCATACGCTGAGCTGGGTAGGTCGCTGAACGATTTCTGACCGCTTTCGCATCACTGCCGGGAAAGCTAATGAATCCATACGAGCGCTACGTACTACCCAGAATGATCGACATGGCCTGTGGCATGGGCGACGTCATGAAGGCGCGGTCAAAGATCGTGCCGCAGGCCACCGGGGAGGTGCTGGAGATCGGCATCGGTACCGGTCTCAACCTGCAGTTCTACAACCCCGATCAGGTCAGCGCGATTGTCGGGGTCGATCCCGCAGCGCAGATGCAGACACTGGGACGCAAGCGCGCCGCTGCGATCAGTATTCCGGTCGATATGGTCGCCGTGGACGTCCAGGGCATTCATGCCGAGACCGACCGCTTCGATACCGTTGTCATGACCTTCACCCTGTGCAGTATCGTCGACCCGTTGCCCGCGCTGGAAGAAATGGCCCGTGTGCTCAAGCCGGGCGGGAAGTTACTGTTCTGCGAGCATGGACTGGCGCCCGACCCCGGCGTGGAGCGGTGGCAACATCGATTGACACCCCTGTGGAAGCCCTTTGCCGGCGGCTGTCATCTTGATCGCGACATTCCTGCGCTGATCGAAGCCGGCGGTTTCGTGATCGAGGAGCTGCAACAGGAATATCTGCCCGGTCCGCGGCCGATGACCTACGTCTACAGCGGCTGGGCCAGACCCTCGGCCTAGGAGCGGAAACCTTCCGCCAGATACTCGGCCATGCACTCGGTGACCGGTGACTGGCTGCGCGGGTTGTGCAGCAACACGATGCTCGCCGAGGGCATCTCCGGCAGACCTTCCTCCGCCCCGATGATGCGCATGTCAGCAGGAATCAGGCTTCTCAACTGGGCGGTGATGGCCAGACCCGCACTGACCACCGCCATGATCGCCGACAGGCTGGGGCTGGTGTAGGCGACCCGGTAATCACGGTCCATCGCGTCCAACGCGTTGCATGCCCAGGCCCGGCAAAAGCAGTCGGCGTTGAACATGGCCAGCGGTAGCGTCGCGCGCTCGCTCAGATCAAAACTCGCCGCCTGGGCCCAGACCACCTGCTCCTGACGCAATAGCTGACCCATCTCGGTACCCGGCTCACGGGTAACGATGGTCAGATCCAGGT
Organism: Pseudomonas sp.; assembly: GCA_016763285.1. Classification (GTDB taxonomy): domain Bacteria; phylum Pseudomonadota; class Gammaproteobacteria; order Pseudomonadales; family Pseudomonadaceae; genus Halopseudomonas. Next base: position 6,385 of record JAESUC010000037.1, on the reverse strand, counting down.
CCTTGCGCTGCAGCAACTGGAAGGAGGGCTCGCAGTGCAATTCGACCTGCACCAGCGGGTAGGTCTGGGCGAAGCGGGCGAGTACGTTCGGCAGAAAGCGCATCACATAGTCATCCGGGGTGCCGATACGTACGACGCCGACCATGTGCGGTTCGCGTAGTGTATTGAGCAGCTCGCCCTGCAGTTTCAGTATGCGCCTCGCGTATCCCAGCAACAGCTCGCCCTCGGCTGTCATCTGCAGTTGCCGTCCCTCCTTCTGAAACAGCGGGCGCTGCAGAACATCCTCCTCCAGTCGCTTCATCTGCATGCTGACCGCAGACTGGGTCCGGTTCAGCAGCGCTGCTGCGCGGGTAAAGCCGCCCTGGTCGGCAATCGCCACAAAGGTGCGCAGAAGCTCGCTGTCGATGGTGGGGTAGTTGGCCATACATCAAACTCCCAGATGCAACGCATAAGAAACATTCGTTGGATTGATGATAGCGCCAGGCAGAGACTGATGTCATCTGAAAGGAGGAGATCGTCATGAAAAGTGCGTCGCAGCTGTACCGGGGAGCCGTCTGCCGTCTCGGGTCAGGGCAGCAGGACAACCTGCTGGTAAAAGGGCTGGCCAGAGTGCGCCGGTGGCGGCAGCTGGCCTATGAGCGCAGGCTGCTGGCATCGCTGGACGGCCGCATGCTGCGCGACATCGGTGTCAGCCGGACCGAAGCCGAGCACGAGAGCGCCAGGCCCTTCTGGGATGACAAGGGTGTGGCGCAGCGGCCCGAGCGACGCTCATGAACAGGCCAGCAGCTCGGCGCAGGCGTCCAGAATGATTCGGGTGTCCGTCGGATTGCGTCCCGGTGCTCCGGCGCAGTGCCCCCAGTCGGACACCAGCGGACGACATTCTGCGTTGCTCATCTGGCCGGCTTCCCAGGCCGCGTCATGTGCGGTGAAATACAGGTCGGTGGTGCATGGCATGATCAGGGTGCGGGCACGAATGGCTCGGAGCGCGGCAGCAAAGTCCCCCCCATACTGGGCATTGGCACTGATATCGGCCTCCTGCCAGGTGCCGAGTACCGCCAGCAGGTTGTTGGCGTCCTGGCCCAGATGGTCCTCCTCCCAGTAGGCCAATAGCGCGTCAATGCTCTCAAGGCCCAACTGACGGTAGAGCGCATCACGGAAGAACGCCTGGCTATAGGCCCATCCGGCATATACGCGGGCAAAGGCTTTCAGGCCAGCGTGCGGCGGGCGCTCGTAAAAGCCGCCCTGCCAGGCGGGGTCGCAGGTCAATGCCGCTTTCACGCCTTCGAGAAAAACCCGGTTGTGCGGCCAGCAGCGCGCGGTTGCGCAGATGCTCATGATGCGCCTTACCTGACCGGGAAAGCTGCAGCCCCATTGCAGCGCCTGCATGCCACCCATCGACCAGCCCATGACCAGCGCCAGGGTTGCATTGCCGAAGCGCTCTGCCACCAGCCGCTGCTGTGCCACCACGTTGTCCAGCAGGGTCACGTGGGGGAAGTGGCCGGCCTGTTGAGACGCATGGGCACGGGTCGGCGAGGTCGAGCAGCCATTGCCGAGCAGGTCGGGAATGACGATGCAGTAACGCGCCGGATCAAGCGGCCCTGATGCACCAATAAGGGGCGTATTTCCCGAGTGTGTTCCACCATAGTACGTCGGCAGTAGCACAAGGTTGTCGGCCGCCTCGTTCAGCTCGCCGAACTGCAGATAGGCAAGCTCGGTATCACGCAGCACCTCGCCGCTTTGCAGCACCAGGTCGCCCAAGGCGAAGCGTCCCTCAATACCTTTGAATTCAGTCATTTAAGCTTTTCTCCCGTGCTCCGGAGCGGTCGGTTGCCGACCGCATAAACCCTCTGCTGCAATTTATACATGCATGCTGGCATGTATGTTGAATGGAAGATTCATACCAAGCCCGCCATATCCGGCGGAATCACGATCTGGAGCGCACTCATGACGGTACAGCCATCAGCCGAAACCCTGAAAAACACCCTGCGGGACAAGGGCGTCAAATACGCCCTTGCCGGCTATGTCGATATCCACGGCATCATCAAAGGCAAGTTCGTTCCGGTGGATCATCTGGACAGAATGCTCAAGGGCTCTGAACTCTTTACGGGCGCCGCCCTCGATGGCGTACCCCAGGAGATCAGCGACAACGAGGTCGCGGCCATGCCCGATACCGCAACGCTGACCCAGTGCCCCTGGAACCCTGACCTGGCCTGGTTTGCCAGTGACCTATATCTGGATGGTGCACCTTTCGAGGCCTGCTCGCGGAATATTCTCAAGCGTCAGGTGGCCGAAGCGGCCGACATGGGGTTGCAGTTCAACCTGGGAATCGAAACCGAGTTCTTCCTGTTCAAGGACTCTGCCGACGGCGGCTTCGAGCCGATCAGCGCCCGCGATACCCTGGCCAAGCCCTGTTACGACCCGCGGACCCTGGGCGACAACATGCATATCGTCGGCGAACTGGTCGAAGCCATGAACAGCATGGGCTGGGACGTCTACTCCTTCGACCATGAAGACGCCAACGGCCAGTTCGAGACCGACTTCACCTACACCGATGCCCTGGGCATGGCCGACAGACTGGTATTCTTCCGTCTCATGGCCGGAGAGATCGCCCGCAAGCATGGTGCCTTCGCCAGCTTCATGCCCAAGCCCTCCGCTACGCGCACCGGGAGCGGGGCACACTACAACATGTCCCTGGCCGATCTGAAAACCGGCAAGAACCTGTTTGATACCGCCAACGGCGACGACACCTATGGCTGCGGGGTAACCGCCATGGCCTATCACTTCATCGCCGGGGTGATGAAGCACGCCAAGGCCATCAGCGCGGTGATCGCGCCCACAGTCAACAGCTACAAGCGTCTGGTGCGCAAGGGCAGCATGTCCGGCTCCACCTGGGCGCCGGTCTTCGTCTGTTACGGCAACAACAACCGCACCAATATGTTGCGCATACCTTCCCAGGGCGCGCGGGTCGAATGCCGCGCCGCAGACATCGCCTGCAACCCCTATCTGGGCGCCGCAATGATCCTGGCGGCGGGCCTTGAAGGCATCCGCGAGGCCCTGGATCCCGGGCTGCCGCATCGCGAGAACATGTACAACTACACCGACGAGCAGGTCCGCGAGATGGACATCGAAATGCTGCCGCAGAATCTCGGTGAAGCCATCGATGCGTTTGCCGCCGACCCGCTTTCCAGAGCGGTTTTTGGTGATGCCATGTTTGACAGTTTCGTGCAGTACAAGCGCGAGGAGTGGACCAGCTATCACACCCATGTCTCGGACTGGGAGATCAACCGCTACCTGAAGTTTTTCTGAACCGGTCACGCCGGCGGAAGCTGGCGCGGCTCTTGCTACGGTTTTCCATATAAATACGCATCACGGTAACCGCCTTATCCATTCAGGAGTAGATACATGAAAAAGCCTTTTGCATTCAAACGCCGTCTGACGCAGATGCTCGGTGGCGCTCTCATCACCGCGGCCGTCTCGACCATGCTCATCGTTCCGACCGCCAGCGCCCAGGAGAAGGACAGCTTCAAGATCGCCTGGAGCATCTATGCCGGCTGGATTCCGTGGAAGTATGTGGACGAGTCCGGAATCATGAAGAAGTGGGCAGACAAGTACGGTATCGAGGTCGAGATCGTGCAGATCAACGATTACATCGAGTCGATCAACCAGTACACCGCGGGCGAATTCGACGGCGTCGTGGCCACCAGCATGGACGCACTCTCCATCCCCTCGGCGGGTGGCGTTGATACCACCGCGCTGATTGTCGGCGACTACTCCAGCGGTAACGATGGCCTGGTGATGAAAGGCAGCAGCGATATCAGGGACCTCAAGGGTGAGCAGGTCAATCTGGTCGAATTGTCGGTGTCACACTACCTGCTGGCCCGGGCACTGGATTCGGTCGGCATGAGCGAGCGTGATGTCACCGTGGTCAACACCGGTGATGCCGATATCGTTGCGGCCTTCAGCACAGACGGCGTCGAGAACGTTGTCACCTGGAATCCGTTGCTGGCCGATGTCCTCGCGATGCCCGGTGCCAACGGCGTGTTCGACTCCAGCCAGATTCCCGGTCACATCAAGGATCTGACGGTCGTCAACACCCAGACCCTGGCGGATAATCCTGCCCTGGGCAAGGCTCTGGTTGGCGCCTGGTTCGAACTGATGGCTGAAATGAGCACCGACAGTGAAGCCGGCCAGGAAGCTCGAGCCTTCCTCGGGGAAGCCTCGGGAACAGATCAGGCTGGCTACGAAGCGCAGCTGGCCGGCATGAAGATGTTCTGGCAGCCCGCTGATGCGGTGGCGTTCATCTCCAGCGACCAGGCAATTGAAGCCATGGATAGCGTCCGCCAGTTCTCCTACGAGAAAGGCCTGCTGGGCGAGGGCGCCAGTTCAGCTGATTTCGTCGGAATCTCCTTCCCCGATGGCAAGGTGCTGGGCGACGAAGCTAATATAAAGCTGCGTTTCGATCCTACCTACATGCAGATGGCGGCAGACGACGCGCTCTGATCTCACCGAACGCCCCGTGGCTATGCGGCCGCGGGGCGTACCGCAACCGGATAATTCATGCGCCGTACCAAGGAAGACGCGGAAAAGACGCGCCTCAAGATCATCGAAGCCGCGCTGACGCTGTTCAGTCGCAACGGCTACTCCAACACCACGCTGGGCATGATAGGGACCGAGGCTGGTTATAGCCGCGGCCCCATCTACTGGCACTTCAAGAACAAGGACGATCTCTACCAGGCGGTGCTGGCCTACTCCCAGGAACCGCTGGAAGCGCTGATCGACACTGCCGCCAGCGCCTCAGCCGCTCCGCTGCAGGCTATCGAGACCTTCGCAGGCCAGTGGCTGGTGCTGCTTGCCGAGGACCTCTGGTTTCGCCAGTCCTTCGAAATCCTGTTGAACAAGACCGAGCTGACCGAGGCGATAGCGCCGACTATCCAGCGGGAAAAGGAGCTGACCCGACGCATCGTCGATACGCTCACCCGACTTGTCGCCCAGGCCCAGCACGCCGGAGAGCTGGACGCCACATTACCCTCGCAGAAGCTGGGCGTTCTGATCTACACCTACCTGATGGGGATCACCCAGAGCTGGCTGTTTGCCCCTGACCTGTTCTGCCTGCAGGACGAGCAATCCTTTTTTGTAGAGCGCTTGCACCGCCTGCTCAAAGCCCCTTGAGAATATTTTTGCCCGCACTGTGGTGTGGGGCCTCACAATCCATTTATGATGCTCGCGCCCGGACCAGGAGGTCTGGCTCAAGGGATCACTGTCTAGGAGACAGTCATAACAAGCATCTGGAGATGTATATAATGTTCAAGAAGACTTTGCTTGCTGCCGTGGTAGTCGGTTTTGGTGCCATGGCTGGGGCGGCCCATGCAGCTCAGCCCAATGGCTACCTTTTTGTTAGCGCCGGCCAGTCCGATGCTGATATTTCCAAGCAGGAGCTGGATAATTTCTGGGGCGTGACGCCGGGCTTAGGCGTTTCCTCTTCCCTGGATAACAAGGATACTGCGTTCAAGATCGGGGCGGGCATTCAGCTCAACCCCTACGTCGCCATCGAGTTTCAGTATCTGGATCTGGGTACAGCAGAATACAAGGCAAGCAACGCGTTCGCTGAGGCCAAGACCACAGCGCAAACCGATGGCCTCGGCATAAATGCTGTTGGAACCATCGGCTTCGACAGGCTGAGCCTGTTCGGTAAAGTGGGTTATCACCAGCTTAAAACCGAAGTGAAAAACAGTTCTACATTCCTAGTCAATGGAAGCGACTCGGAAAAAGAGAACGTCATGTCTCTGGGACTCGGGGCTGCGTTTGCTCTGAATGAAAGCTTCAGTCTGGTAGCCGAGTATGAGCGCTATCAGGATGTGGCAGATGAATACGATGTCGACATGCTCTCGGCCGGAATGCGTTACAACTTCTGAGCGTTGAGCAAAAAAAAGCCGGGGCTAATGCCCCGGCTTTTTGCTTTCTGGCAGCCTGTCTTTATGGCGTGACCGGTTCAACGATGGGGAAGTTGGCGGGCGGTTCCTCGATCATCTGGAGCAGGCCGAAGAAAGCCATCGGGTCACCGGTCAGCTTGATCTCTCCGGCCTTGACTGCATCCGGAAAGCTGGTCTGGCGGAGCAGGATGCGATCCAGTGTTGCCCGCGTCATGCTCACGCCGGCGTCAGGATTCTCGGCAAGACTGCCAGCACGGTGGGTCAGGGTCGAATTCTGCAGATTCAGGCGGTACTGCTCATCGATATCGGTCAGCGTCCAGTTGATCACCAGGTGCTTGCCCTCGGCCTTTTCCGCATTCAGGCGCACAGCCAGCAGGTCAAAGAACATGCCGGCTTCCAGAGCCTGGAGCAGATCCGGAGACAGCGCATTACCGCGGCGAGGCTCACCAACGCCT
>JAESUC010000036.1 GCA_016763285.1 Pseudomonas sp. | reverse complement strand
TTTTTCAGGGTGGCGAAAATCACGTCTTGCTTGCGCGATCGACCCATATTTTCCAGGCCCATCTGTTCGGCGATTTCCAGCAGTTCGGTAATAGGTTTTTGCTTGAGTTCGGTCAGGTTCATAGAGTCGGTAGGATATAGTTTTTCGGCAGGACGGGTTAGTAAGAGGCCGCCATGAAAGCATGGGGCGATGGGTTTGGCTGATATTGGAAAGCCACAATCGCAGGGTGCGACAAGGGATTGAGGAGCAAATCTAGCACTGCTGGCGGGTGACGTCCATAGGCGGAGTGCAGAAAACGCCCCCGGCCGGATAATAGCCGGAGGCGATATTCTCAGATGTTGCTGTCGAGGAAGGCGGAGAGCTGTGACTTCGACAGGGCACCGACCTTGGTCGCCTCGATATTGCCGTCCTTGAACAGCATCAGTGTCGGAATACCACGTACGCCATACTTGGGCGGCGTGTCGGCATTCTCGTCGATGTTCAGCTTGGCAATCTTAAGTTTGCCCTGGTATTCCTTGGCAATCTCGTCCAGAACCGGGGCAATCATTTTGCAGGGGCCGCACCACTCCGCCCAGTAATCGACCAGTACGGGGCCGTCAGCCTTCAGCACTTCACTGTCGAAGCTGCTGTCTGTGACATGCACGATCAAATCGCTCATCTGTTTCTCCAGGGTTCAAAGACAAATCAGCATTCACTATAGCATCACCTCGGCAAACAGCGGAAGGCAGCCGGTAAGCAGTTGTGATCGGCGCGGTGCGGGCATAATCCGTCAATGCAGTGTTAGAATTCGGCCAACACTTTCCCGGAGACAGCGCATGGTGCAGAGAGAACGGTCCGATTTCCCGCTGGTTGCCGCCATCGACCTGGGCTCCAACAGTTTCCATATGGTGCTGGCCAGGGTCGATCATGGCGAGATCCGTATTCTCGAGCGGCTGGGTGAGAAGGTTCAGCTGGCCGCTGGACTCAATGACCAGGGGGAGCTCTCCGAAGAAGCCATGCAGCGGGGTCTGGATTGCCTGCGGCGCTTTGCCCAGCTGACCAACGGCCTGCCGGACGGGGCAGTGCGCATCGTCGGGACCAATGCCCTGCGCGAAGCACGCAACCGTGGACAGTTCATGCGGCAGGTGCGCCAGATCATCGGCCACAAGGTCGATGTCATCTCCGGACGCGAGGAGGCCCGCCTGATCTACCTCGGTGTGGCCCATACCCAGGCCGACGATCAGGGCAAGCGCCTGGTGGTCGACATCGGCGGTGGCAGCACCGAATTCATTGTGGGTGAACGGTTCGAATCCATCCTGCGCGAAAGCCTGCAGATGGGGTGTGTGTCCTTCACCCGCGCGTATTTTGCCGACGGCAAGGTCAATGCCAACCGCTATGCCCAGGCCTATACCACCGCGCGGCTTGAGCTGATGAATATCGAACAGGCTATCGGGCGCATCGGCTGGCAGGAGGCGGTGGGTGCGTCGGGCACCATTCGTACCATCGGCCAGTGCATGCAGGGCGCCGGACAGAAGGAGACCACGCTATCGCTGGAAGGCCTGAACTGGGTCAAGCGCCGGGTGATCAAGGCGGGTCAGATCGACAAGATAGATATCCCCGGACTCAAGCCGGATCGGCGAGCGACTCTGCCGGCCGGGCTGGCTATCCTCGAGGCCATATTTGACGCCCTGGGCGTGCAGAACATGACCCACTCCGATGGTGCGCTACGTGAGGGCGTGCTCTACGACCTGCTCGGGCGACACCAGCACGAGGACGTGCGCGAGCGGACCCTGAGTGCGCTGATGGAGCGCTGCCATGTGGATATCAACCAGGCGATGCGGGTTGAACGCAAGGCGCTGAGCCTGCTGGGCAAGGTGGCCGATGCCTGGGAGCTTGCCGATGCCCGGCATGCCGACATGCTGTGCTGGGCGGCGCGGGTCCACGAAGTGGGCCTGGATATTGCCCATAACCAGTATCACAAGCATGGCGCCTATCTGATCGAGCATGCCGACCTTGCCGGCTTCTCACGTCAGGAGCAGCAGGCGCTGGCGCAACTGGTGCGTGGACACCGGCGCAACCTGCCGAGCACGGAGAGGCTTGCGGAATTTGGTGAGGACGCCACGCCTTTGTTGCGCCTGTGCATGTTGCTGCGCCTGGCGATCATCTACCACCATATCCGGGGCAACCAGGCCATGCCGGAACTCCAGGTCGAAGCAGGCCCCGATCACCTGGAGCTGCAGTTCCCGGAGGGCTGGCTCGATGCCAACCCCCTGACCCAGGCAGACTTCGCCCAGGAAGCCCAGACCTGGGCCAAGGCCGGCTACACGTTGACCGCGCGCTGAGGCGAGCTGGCGAGTTTTTCCAGCAGCGTGCTCTGGGCGCTGCGTGCCAGCTGGTTGCCGGTGGGTGAGCTGCGCACGTAGGTGCCGTCGGTCTGCAAAATCCAGCTCTGGGTGTTGTCGGTCATGAACACCTGCAGCTCCTGCTTGGCCCGCGTGATCAGCTTCTTGCCCTCCAGTGGAAAACAGGTCTCCACGCGCTTGTCCAGGTTGCGTTCCATCATGTCGGCGCTGGACATCCAGACCTGCTCCTGGCCGTCATTGAGGAAATAGTACACCCGGCTGTGCTCCAGGAAGCGGCCGATGATCGAGCGCACGGTGATGTTGTGCGACACACCGGGCACGCCAGGGCGCAGGCAGCACATGCCGCGGATGATCAGGTCGATCTTCACGCCACATTGCGAAGCCTTGTACAGGGCCTTGATGATCTTGGCATCGGTCAGGGCGTTGGCCTTGGCCATGATGTGCGCGGGCTTGCCGGCCTGGGCGTTCATGGTTTCGCGGTTGATCAGCTCAAGCAGGCGTTTCTTCAGGGTGAAGGGGGCCTGCAGCAGTTTCTTCATGCGCAGCGTCTTGCCCATGCCGATCAGCTGGTTGAACAGCTTGTGGACATCCTCGGTCAGGGCCAGATCCGAGCTGAGTATGCTGTAGTCGGTATACAGCCGCGCATTGCCGGCGTGATAGTTGCCGGTGCCCATGTGCACATAGCGCCTGAGCACCTTGTCCTCGCGGCGCAGGATCAGCATCATCTTGGCGTGGGTCTTGAACCCGACCACGCCATAGATCACCACTGCGCCGGCCTGCTGCAGCCGGCTGGCCAGCTGCAAATTGGATTCCTCGTCGAACCGCGCACGCAGTTCGATCACCACGGTCACTTCCTTGCCGTTTCGCGCGGCGTCGACCAGCGCATTGACGATTTCCGAGTTGGCCCCGGTGCGATACAGGGTCTGCTTGATCGCCAGCACGTTCGGGTCCTGCGCCGCCTGGCGCAGCAGGTCGACCACGGGGCTGAAGGACTCGTAGGGATGTTGCAGCAGAATGTCCTGCTTGCCGATCGCCTGGAACAGCGTGTCGTTGTTCGACAGCAGCTTGGGAATGCCCGGGCTGAACGGCGGGAATTGCAGGTCCGGATGGTTATCCAGGGCGGTGATCGAGAACAGCCGCGTCAGGTTGACCGGCCCGTTGACCTCGTACAGCTCCGATTCACTCAGACCGAACTGCTTGAGCAGGAAGTCGGTCAGCGGTTTCGGGCAGTTGTCGGCTACTTCGAGGCGTACCGCATCGCCATAGCGGCGCGACAGCAGTTCGCCGCGCAGGGCGCGGGCCAGGTCATCGACCTCGTCGGGATCGACGATCAGATCGGCGTTGCGGGTCAGGCGGAACTGGTAGCAGCCCATGACCTTCATCCCGGGGAACAGGTCGTCGGCGTGGGCGTGAATCATCGAAGACAGAAATACGAAGTTGTCGCCGCCGGCGCAGAGCTCATCCGGCATGCGGATCAGACGGGGCAGCGAGCGTGGTGCCGGAATGATTGCCAGGCCCGAGTCGCGACCGAAGGCATCGATGCCCTCGAGCTGCACGATGAAGTTCAGGCTCTTGTTCACCAGCAGCGGGAAGGGGTGTGTCGGATCAAGCCCTATCGGGCTGATGATCGGCGCTACCTCCTGACGGAAGTAGCGGCGGATCCACAGGGTCTGCTTGTGCGTCCATTGATGGCGACGGACAAAGCGGATGCCCTTCTCGGCCAGTTGCGGCAACAGCATGTCATTGAGCAGGGCATACTGACGACTGATCTGCTGATGGGCGATTTCGCTGATCTTGGCCAGCACCTGCTGCGGCTGCAGGCCGTCGGGGCCGGTCTGCTCGCGGGCGAAGGTGATCTGCTTCTTCAGGCCGGCCACGCGAATTTCGAAAAACTCGTCGATATTGCTGGAAAAGATAAGCAGGAACTTGAGTCGCTCGAGCAGCGGATAGGACTCGTCCAGGGCCTGCTCCAGCACCCGGATATTGAACTGCAGCTGCGACAGCTCCCGGTGGATATACAGCTCCGGCGCATTGATGTCGGCCAGTGGTGCGGCAGGCTCGGCGGCTGGGGCTGCGGGCGCGGGGAGTCTCGGCGTGGCGGACTCGTTGCGCTGCGTGGTCGAAGCAGCTTCTTCTGCCATGTCTGTGGTTTCGTCACGCACGCTCTTCAACTCCTGCATGGGTACCTCGGTTGTTCAGGGTTTGTGCTGCAGCTGTTGGGCGGCAGTCTTGGCGAAGTAGGTCAGGATGCCATCTGCGCCGGCACGCTTGATGGCCGTCAGTGATTCGAGAATGACCGCTTCGCTGAGCCAGCCATTCTGGATCGCCGCGCAGTGCATCGCGTACTCGCCACTGACCTGGTAGACGAAAGTGGGCACGCGAAAGGTACTTTTGACCCGGTGCACGATATCCAGATAGGGCATGCCGGGCTTGACCATGACCATGTCGGCGCCTTCGGCCAGATCCTGGGCCACTTCGTGCAGGGCTTCGTCGCTGTTCGCCGGGTCCATCTGGTAAGTGGACTTGTCGGCCTTGCCCAGGTTGCCGGCGGAGCCGACCGCATCCCGGAAGGGACCGTAATAGGCGCTGGCGTATTTGGCGGAGTAGGCCAGGATGCGGGTGTTCACATGACCGGCCGCTTCCAGGGCCTGGCGCATGGCGCCTACGCGGCCATCCATCATGTCCGAAGGCGCGACGATATCCGCGCCGGCCTCGGCATGGGACAGCGTCTGCCTGACCAGGGTGTCGACCGTGATGTCGTTCAGCACGTAGCCCTGCTCGTCGATGATGCCGTCCTGCCCGTGGGTGGTGAAGGGGTCCAGAGCCACGTCGGTAATGACGCCGAGCTGGGGAAAGCGCGCCTTCAGGGCGCGGGTGGCACGTTGCGCCAGCCCTTCGGGATTATAGGCTTCGGCCGCGTCCAGGGATTTGCGTTCCAGCGGAGTGACCGGAAACAGGGCCACGGCGGGTATGCCCAGTTCGACCAGTTCGGCGGCCTCCTCCAGGAGCAGGTCAATGGACAGCCGTTCGACCCCCGGCATCGATGCCACGGCTTCACGGTGGCCGTTACCTTCGAGGACGAACATCGGATAGATCAGGTCGTTTACGCTGAGCTGGGTTTCGCGCACCAGGCGGCGGGAAAAGTCATCGCGACGGATACGGCGCAGGCGGGTGGTGGGAAACTGGCGATTGGCTGGATTGAAACTCACTGGAACTCCTCAGGTAGTGCATGCGCTGTGGTTGGCAACGGGCGTTGGCAACAGCTGGCCGCACGGTAACCTGTCTGTAGTGGACGTTATACCTCCAGATTATGACGGAATTGCGACAGCAAGCGTAATGCCATTTGGTCGCCGGGGTCGATTCCGGGGTCGCAGGCGAGTTCCACCCGGTTGCGACCCAGGGCCTTGGCCTGGTAGAGCGCGCCGTCCGCCGCGCCCAGCAGCGCCTCGAAATGATAGCCTTGCTGGTCGCTGCAGGCCACGCCCAGGCTGATGCTCAGATTGACCGGTGTGTCGTCCGATTGCCAGGGTTGGCTGCACAGGCCCAGGCGAATGCGTTCTGCCACCTGGCTGGCGCTGTCGGTGTCCAGGCCGGGCAGGATCAGCACGAACTCTTCGCCGCCGAAGCGTCCCAGCAGGTCGTCGGTGCGCAGATGCTGGCGAATGCGGCTGACCATGTGACAGAGCACCGCGTCGCCGGTCTGGTGACCGAATTCGTCGTTGATACGCTTGAAGTGGTCGGCGTCCATCATGATCAGGGTTACCGGCACTTTCAGTTCCTGGGCCTTTTCCAGTACGGCAGAGGCGCGGGCGTGCAGGCTGCGTCGATTGAGGGTGTCGGTCAGCGAGTCCCGCTCGGAGAGCCGGTGCAGTGCCATGGTGGTGCGGTAGTGGGTCATCAGGATGAAACCACTGGCCAGCCAGATCTGTGCGACCATCGCGCCGAGCAGTGTGGCGCTTTGCAGCGGGTTGTCGGCAACGGCGGCGACCGGGGCGTACTCCGTCATGCTGACGACTGCCCGCAGAATCAGGCCGACACCACACAGTAGCGCTATGCTGCCGGTCAGCCAGTAGGCGGTGCGCAGGGGCTGCTCCGCCGGCCCGAGCAGTTCGTATGCGCAGAGCAGGCTCATGCCGGCCAGTACCACCGACGCTATCGCCAGCCGGGCAGTGAAGCTGTCGATCTGGAAGCGGAACAACCAGAGCAGTGCCATCATGCAGAGCGTGGCAGCAATCGGCCAGAGCTGCGGCTGGCTCTTGCCCTTGAAGGCGCGGATACCCAGCCAGGTCACGCCTATGCCCAGGGTCATCATGCCGTTGGCCAGCACAATGGACAGGCTGTGGTGGATATGGTCCTGGTTGACGTTGAGCAGCAGGCCGAGCATCAGCGCGAAGTTGCCGACAGCCCAGTGCCGCAGGCCCTTGTCGCTACCCGAATGCCAGGCTGCGACCGACAGCAGTAACGTCATGCTCAGGGTGACCAGCGAAAGGGCCACACCCAGAGACGATAGATCCAGTTGACCGAGCATGTGCGGGTAATCTTCCTTGTCCGGTCGAGTGCGACCGGATCCCTGGCGCGCGTGGAAATCAGCCAGGTAAGGATACTCCCGGTGCAGGTGGCTTGACAGCGCCCGTTCGGGTTGAAAACCGAAGTTGTGGATGAGTTTGCATAATCGCCGGGGGTTGCACTTACAAACATGTACAGAATTATTAAATTGTACAATAATGCGCGTATTCTGAAACGAGACTGGAGCCAGTAGTGGAGAACAAGCAGCACCATCCGGTGGTCCGTAAGCTCCTCGTCGGCCTGCTGCTGACCGGCTGGCTGGCGGGCCTGGCCTGGGCGTTCTGGTGGTTCGAGGGCCAGTATGTGAAGGAGTTCGAGCGCCCTGCCTTCTTCAGCGCCGAGAACGTGGCGCCACCCTTTGCGCCAGGGCAGGTGCAGGTGCTGCACGTCTGGCAGGCAGGCTGCCCATGCAATGGCGGGCACGAGACTTATCTACAGGACATGACGGAGCGCTTTGCGGCGCGCGGTGTGGCCTTTGCACGCGCGGGCGTGGTCAGCGAGGCGGGGCTGCCTCCGGCCCTTCAGAAAATGCCGTATTGGCCGATACCAGAACAATGGGATAACTGGCCTGGCGCCCCTGCGGTAGCAATCTGGGATGCGACTGGAAACCTGGCCTACGTTGGCCCGTACAGCGATGGGGCTCATTGCAGCAGGGATAGCAGTTTCATAGAGCCGGTCATTGAAACTCTGCTGGCCGGCAGGCCGGTCAGTATCGTCACCCAGGATACGGTAGCGTGTCTGTGTGACCTCAATTGAGGTGCTTTGCATGAACGCAATCGATTCGACGTCCCTGGCTGCGCATTACATCAAGGGCGACCGGGTAATGCTGGTGGTGCTCTGGGTCTGTCAGCTATACGCGCTGGCGCTGGCGCCGTGGTACGGGACCTGGGCGCAGGCGCTGCTGGTAGGTGGCGGTACGCTCGCGGTAATGCACGGGTTGCACGCGCTGATCGGTGGCACGCGGTTGTTCCGTTGCGCTGTCGCGGTTGCGCTGATGGTCATGGCGAGCCTGCACATCAATCAGAGCCAGGGTACCATCGAGATGCATTTCTCGATTTTCGTGCTGCTGGCCTTCCTTATTTATTACCGCGACTGGCTGCCGATCGTTGTCGCGGCAGGCGTGATTGCCGTCCATCACCTGCTGTTCTTCTACCTGCAATCGCGCGTGACGGGTATCTGGCTGGCGCCTGAAGCCACCTGGGGCCTGGTATTCGTGCACGCTGGCTACGTGGTAGCGGAGGCAGGAGTACTGGTCTATCTGGCGCGCGAAAGCTACCGGGATGCGCGGGACGGCGAAATGCTTGCCGCGCTGACCGGCGCCATGCTGAAGAACCCACAGGCCCTTGATCTGACACCGCGTGCCGCAGCCGATACGCCCTTGCTGCGGGGGTTCAACAGCCTGGTCACTCAGCTCGACGAGCTGATATCCGGCGTCCAGCAGACGCTCATAAAGCTGGGTAGCGTCAGCGGTTCGGTGGCGGAGAAATCCGGCCTGGTGCGAGAGGGTGCCGATCGGCAGGCCAGCGAGGCGCAATACATGAGCCAGGCCATGCAGGAGCTCAGCTCGGCGACTACCGATGTGGCGCGCAGTGCAGAGGAGGCCGCAGGCGCGGCACGCAACATGAATGAGCATGCCCAGCAGGGCAATCAGGCCATGCAGCAGATACGTGTCGAGATCGACTCCTTGAGCGGCGACCTGGGCGTGACGGGTGACGCGGTCAACGGCACGGCCACGCTGGCCAATGAAATCCACCAGGTGGTGGACATGATCCGCGGCGTTGCCGAGCAGACCAACCTGCTGGCCCTGAACGCGGCGATCGAGGCGGCGCGGGCCGGCGATCAGGGGCGCGGCTTTGCTGTGGTGGCGGATGAGGTCCGCAACCTGTCGCAACGTACAGCCAAGTCCACCGCCGAGATCCAGGACCTGATCACCCGTCTCCAGCATGCCTCCGAGGCCGCGCGCTCTGCCATGGAGCGCAGTCAGGAATCGGTGCAGCGCTGTCTTGGGTCGGCCGAGGCGAGCGCCTCGACACTGACCAACATGGTCGATGAAATGGGCCACATTACCCGGCTCAACGACATGATTGCCACGGCGACCCTGGAGCAGTCCACTGTCGGTGATGACGTGTCCCAGCATCTTGTCGGCGTCAAGGATGTTGCCCAGAGCAATGCCGAGCAGGCGGTTTCCCTTGACGGTCTCTCCCATGAGGTGGACCGTCTCAGGGGCGAACTGGAAAAGCGCGCGATGGGATTTGTGACATCCGCCGGCGTCCAGGGCGCTGGCCGGCGTTAGCAGCCAGGCTGCTAGAGGCTGGCCAGCAGGCGGTCGAGTGAGTTGGCAAAGGCCTGCTTGTCGCGGTCGCTGTAGGGCGCAGGCCCGCTGCGACCGGCCAGGCCGGCCAGGCCGGCACCGCGCAGCTCGTCCATCAGGTTGCGCGTGGCCAGACGTTCACCGACGTTGGACTTGTCGTACACCTCGCCGCGTGGATTGATCGCGGTGACTTTGCGATCAACCAGGCCTGCGGCCAGGGGAATGTCCGCAGTGATAACCAGATCGCCGGGCACGGCATGGTCGATGATGTACTGATCGGCCACATCGGCGCCGCTGGAGACCGTGACCTGACGAACGCCAGGGCCGGGAGGTAGTGCTTGCGGGCTGTTGGCTACCAGTATCAGTTCTATCTGCCGCCGTCGCGCGGCGCGCACCACGATATCGCGCACCGGCCTGGGGCAGGCGTCGGCATCTATCCACAGGGTCATTTTCGGGCTCCGTCATCAATCGCTACAGTGTGGCGCAAACGTGCGAGGCATGCATTATGGATTCGAACCGGCAGGGTGAACATGGGCGGGCAGTGCTGGTCGCCGGCGCCAGCCGGGGCATCGGCCGTGCCCTGGTCAGGGCCCTTTTGCAGCGTGAGGACGTCGCGCGGTTGTTTGCCGTGGCGCGGGACTGGTCAGGTGCCGCTCTCCCCGAGGACCCGAGGCTGCAGCTGATCACCCTCGACCTGACCGATGATGCGGCGCGCGAAGCGCTGGCTGCGACGCTCGGGGAGCACTGCGAGCAACTGGACCTAGTGATCAATACGGTGGGCTTTCTCCACGAGCCCGAGGGCCAGCAGCCGGAAAAAAACCTTCGGCAGGTGAATATAGCGGCCCTGCAGCGCAGTTTTGCGATCAATGCAGGCATCCCCATTCTGCTTGCCCAGGCGCTGCTGCCGCTGCTGCGTGGCCACCGGCACTGCGTATTTGCGTCCCTGTCGGCCCGTGTGGGCTCCATTGGTGATAACCGGCTGGGTGGCTGGTACGCCTACCGGGCCAGCAAGGCCGCCCAGAACATGCTGATGCGGACCTTTGCGATCGAATGGCGACGGTTGAACCGGGACAGTATCTGCGTGCTGCTGCATCCGGGCACCACGGATACCGGTCTTTCCGCGCCCTTCCAGGCGAATGTGCCTGAAGGCAAGCTGTTCACTCCGGAGTTCGTTGCCGAGCGGCTGCTGACGGTGATCGCCGAGCGCACGCCCGCCGACAGCGGCAATTTCTACGCCTGGGATGGGGAAACGATACCCTGGTAGGCGGCTATGTCAGCCGGCTTCGGCCTGCTCCAGGGCCTCGAGCTCCTCGTGGCCTTCCAGCCAGCGCTCCTCGAGTTCTTCGACCTTCTGGGTGCAGCTGGCCTGGCGGGCCAGTACCTGTTTCAACTGATCCTTGCGGTCTGCGGCATACAGGTTGGTGTCGGCCAGCTCGCTTTCGATCTCGGCAAGCTCGGCCTGGGCCTTGGCCAGTTCCTTTTCCAGCTTCTCGATGGCTTTTTTCATTGGCGCCAGACGTTGGCGGCGCTCGGCAGCTTCGCGGCGCTGGGTCTTGGCATCGGGCCGGTCATCGATCGTTATCGCATTACCGTTGGCGGCTTTCTGCTCCTCCTGTTGCTGTTGGCGAAAACGCGCCAGCCACTTTGTATAGGTGTCCAGATCATCGTTGTAGGTTTGCAACCGGCCATCGGCGACCAGCCAGAGCTCATCGGTGGTATCACGAATCAGCGCGCGGTCGTGTGACACCAGTAGCATGGCGCCCTCGAAGCGCTGTAGCGCCAGGGTCAGCGCATGGCGCATTTCCATGTCCAGGTGGTTGGTCGGCTCATCCAGCAGCAGCAGATTGGGTTTCTGCCAGGCAATCAGGGCCAGGGCCAGGCGGGCCTTTTCACCACCGGAAAAATTCAGCACCGGCTCTTCCGCCCGGGCGCCATGAAAATCGAAGCCGCCAAGAAAGTTGCGCAGGCTCTGTTCGCGCTCCAGCGGCGCGATACGCGCCAGGTGCAGCAATGGACTGGCCTTGGCATCCAGACTGTCGAGCTGATGCTGGGCGAAGTAGCCGATGGCCAGATGCTCCCCGGTCTTCATTTCGCCGCCCATCAGGGGCAGCGTGCCGGCCAGGGTCTTGATCAGTGTCGACTTGCCGGCCCCGTTGGGCCCCAGCACGCCAATCCGGGCGCCGGGCACCAGTTGCAGCTTGACCTGTTCGAGGATCTGCGTGCTGCCATAGCCGAGCACACCCTGGTGCAGATCGACCAGCGGGCTGGACTGATGATCCGCTTCGCGGAAGCTGAAAGAGAACGGTGAGTCGATATGGGCCGCAGTGAGTGTTTCCATGCGTTCGAGCGCCTTGATCCGGCTCTGCGCCTGCTTGGCCTTGGTTGCCTGGGCGCGAAAGCGGGCAATGTACTTCTGCATGTGCTCGCGTTCGGCCTGCTGCTTCTCGAAGGCGGCCTGTTGCTGGGTCAGGCGCTCGGCCCGGGTGCGCTCGAACTGGGTATAGCCGCCCCGGTACAGGGTCAGCTGGCGGCCCTCCACGTGTACGATATGTTCCACCACCGCATCGAGAAAGTCGCGGTCGTGGGAGATCAGGATCAGGGTGCCGGGATACGCCCGTAGCCAGTCTTCAAGCCACAGGATCGCATCCAGGTCCAGGTGGTTGGTCGGTTCGTCGAGCAGCAGCAGGTCCGAAGGGCACATCAATGCCTGGGCCAGATTCAGGCGCATACGCCAGCCGCCGGAAAAATCGCCGACCAGGGCCTCGCATTGTTCGCTGGAAAAGCCCAGGCCGGCGAGCAGGGTGCGCGCACGGCTGTCGGCACTGAAGCCGTCGTGGGCTTCCAGCTCCGCATACAGGGTGCCGAGGGCATGGGCATCCTCGCGTTCCTGGGCATCGCTCAGACGCGACTCGATCTGCCGCAGGCGAATGTCCCCATCGAGCACATAGTCCACCGCTCGCCGCTCGAGATTTTCGATCTCCTGCTGCATGTGGGCGATGCGCCAGTCCTCGGGCAGGCTGCAGCTGCCCGCATCGGTGGTCAACTCGCCGCGCATCAGGGCGAACAGGCTGGATTTGCCGGCGCCGTTGGTCCCCAGGAGCCCGACTTTCTGGCCTGGATGCAGTGTGAGATTGGCGTTTTCCAGTAGCCGCAATGGCCCGCGCTGGAGCGTGAGGGATTCGATTCTGATCATGGCGCGAGTATATCAGCGCCCCGGGTGGCTGTGATCATCCTTTGCCAGGGAGTAAGCTGGATCCATGCCTGACAGGAACGCTGCGCTCATCGATTATGTATCACGCCTCTATCCCCGACCGGGTGTGGAGCCGCTGCTTCTGCGCCTGCAGAACGAGCATGATCTGGACGTTCTGCTGCTGCTGGCAGCCTGCTGGCTGGGTTGCAGCGGCCGGGCCGCGGCTGTGGCAGACTGGCGAGCCATTGCTGCCTGGCAGGCTCCCTGGCATCAGCAGGTGATTGCTCCCCTGCGTGCCGCCCGTGTGGCCGTGCGTGGGATGGAGGGTGATACGACGCTGTATTCGCAGATAAAGGATTGCGAACAGGCTGCCGAGTGGCTCCAGCTCGGGCGGCTGGAGGTCGAGTGTCTGCGTCTGATACCCACCGGAGAGGCCGAGCCCGATTGCCTGCAGCATCTGATCTGCTGCTGTTTTGCTCAGGGAGTGGTAGTCAACGATGCCCTGCGCGCCCAGCTTCAGGAGCTGGGCGAGCGCGCTGCCCGGGTGGGCTGAGGGCCTGGGGGTTCCTCAGGCGTTATTGCCGGCCTCTGCGCCTGGCTTGGCGTCCTGCTGCGCAGGGCCGGCGGCGGGCTTGCGGCTGCGTGGCTTGCGCGTGCGGTTGGCTGGCTTGCCTGGCGGCTTGGGATTGTTGCGTTTTTCGATGGCCAGATCGGCCTGGTGCTCGATGCGCTCGAGCCCCTTGGCAATTCTCAATGTCTGCCGCACGTCGTTCTGCAATTGCCGTGTGTAGCTTTCAGCTGCATTGCGCGCTTCCTGCAGTTCATTGAGACCGGAGAGCAACCCCGCGATCTTCTGTTCGCTTTTCTCGATGGCCTTGCGATCAGCGCTGGATGACTTGCGGCCGGCCAGTTTTTCCTCGGCCTCGGCGAGCTTTTCCTGCATCTTGGCATGCTGACGGGTCAGCTTTTCCATTGCCTTGCGCGCGTCTTTCTCCGCTTCACGGCACGCATCGGCAAGATGCTCGTTCAACGTGCGTGTCAGCGTCTGCAGCAGGTGCAGGGGAGTAATGACGGGGGCTGGCTGCTGGCCGGTATCTTTGCTTTTGCTTGTCACATCAAGCTCCGTTGTATTCAGCTGGCGCTGAGCATGTCCTGGTGGGCGGTATGCAGTACTTCGATCAGGCAGTCTTCGAGCTCGAACCGTTCATGCAGCAGCGCGCCGAGCTGGAGCAGCCGCTCGTGCATCTGACCGTGTTCGTCGTTATCGCCCGATCTGCCGTACTGGTCGTTGAACTCGACGGCCCGCTGGGTGATGGTCTCGATCCGTGGATAGAGCTGGCGAGCCAGGGCCAGGCCGCCCTGATCC
This sequence comes from Pseudomonas sp., assembly GCA_016763285.1. Classification (GTDB taxonomy): domain Bacteria; phylum Pseudomonadota; class Gammaproteobacteria; order Pseudomonadales; family Pseudomonadaceae; genus Halopseudomonas. The sequence continues at coordinate 10,209 of JAESUC010000036.1, read as the reverse complement.
TGAAACTCCTCGGCTTCGCGAATCAGCTGTTCGTAGACTTCGAAATGCCCGGCAGATACGTAGTCGACGAGGATGTCGCAGAAGGATTCCAGTGCGGTCGGTGTCGCCTGGCTGTTTTCCGAGGCCTTGCGTAGCTCGGTATATTGCTGAACCAGTTGCTTGCGTTCGGCCAGCCAGCGATCAATCAGTTTGTGTACACCGCCCCAGCGTTCCTGAGCTGTTGTGCAACTATCCAGCATGATCCACCTCTACTTGCAATTTTGGCTGGTTGGGCCGGGATCAGAACGCGTCTATCCCTGTGGACGAACAGCATAGGTCAGCCAAGGTATCCGCATCAAGGTTTGATGAAGCTCAAGGTGACCTGCCCCAGTTCCACGCCCCATTTCGACATCACCGCGCGGTTGAGCATGACCTTGTCGTCGATCAGGTACATCCAGTCATCAAAGTCGACCAGCCAGGTAGTGTCGTCGACCTTGAGCCTGAGGGTATAGCGCCAGTGAAACGCATTGCCGGCTACTTCGCCGCGGGCTTCACCTTCGACGTCGTCGGCGGTGCCGCGCCAGGTGCCGTCAGGCTGTTTGACAAGGGTCCATACGCGGCGTTCCTTGCTGCCGTCAGCGTAGGTGAAATATTCGTCCAGGGTGCCGGTATCGCCCTCCCAGGTACCGATCATGCGCACGTGGAAGCGGCGTACGACCTCGCCATTGCGTTTCTGGAACATGCCCCAGGCTTCGAGCTCGCCGTTGAAGTAATCCTGCAGCCGCAGCTCGGGCTCCATGGCGGCATAGTCTTCGATGTCCGGGCTGGCGCAGCCGGCCAGTAGCAGTGCACATACAAAAGCGATAATCAGCCGCATGGGGCCTCCGGTTCAGTCCGTCCCGCGAAAGAGTTGCGTCAGGCCGAACAGGCTGAACGCGATGAATGCCAACAGGGTGCCTTCGGCGATGCTCAGGCCGAGGAAGGTCCAGTCCACCTTGGCACAGTCGGCCGTACCGCTGAACAGCATGCGCATGATGTCCTGCAGCGGCAGGACGTCGAGCATGTAGTCCAGGCTGGGCAGGCAGGACGGCAGTTGATCCGAGGGCTGGTGCTGCAGCCAGACCTGGCGGCCAGCCACGGCAGCGCCGACCAGGGCGAGGAAGGACACGCCGCCGCCGTAGAACCGTGCGGCGAGCGGCCTGCGCGCGGGTGGCTCGGCCATCGGATGATGAATCAGTGCCGCCAGGCAGACCAGTCCGACCAGGATCACCAGCACACGCTGGATGACGCACAGCGGGCAGGGGATCAGGCCGACAACATGTTCGAGGTACAGCGCGATGCCCATCAATGCAATGCAGGCCACAAGTGCAAGCAGGTAGAGGGGGCGGGAGGCAGGTAAGGCCATGGTGTTTCCGTCTATTGGTATTGGCAGGCGGATTACAGTAGTTCAAGGCGTGCAGGCTGACAAGCAACAGACAGGATGGGCTTGTAACAGAGCGGGTGAGCGGGGGAGTTGTCGCTGGCTGTTCATGTGCCGCAGCCAGTGCGACACATGAACGGTCAGGCGAGGTATGGCGCCGTCGAGGCTCAGCTGTTTTCGCTGGCTTCGGCCATGCGACGCTGCTCGGACTGGGCGAACAGGGCGTCGAAGTTGACCGGCGACAGCATCAGGGGAGGGAAACTGCCACGCAGGACCAGGTTGTCGATCGCTTCGCGCGCGTACGGGAAGAGAATGTTGGGGCAGAAGGCGCCAAGGGTGTGGCGCATGCCGGCCTCGTCCAGACCGCTGATGGCAAAGATGCCGGCCTGCTGCACTTCGGCGATGAAGGTGACGTCTTCATCACCGTTGGTCACTGTCGCGGACAGGCTCAGGACGACTTCGTGGATGCCCGGCTGCAATTCGCTGTGGCGGGTATTGAGGTCCAGGTTCACGTGGGGGTTCCACTGTGACTGGAATACCGCGGGTGCCTTCGGTGATTCGAAGGACAGGTCCTTCACGTAGATACGCTGCAGCGTGAACTGCACCTGGGGCTGCTGGTCTGCAGCGCCGTTGGCGCCCTGGCTGTTCTGGTTTTCGTCGGCCATGTTAGGTCCTTGTATTGTGGTCTTGTTAAAAGGGGTCAGCCTGCAAGCATGCCGTCAAGCTTGCCCGAGCGTTCCAGCGCGTGCAATTCGTCACAGCCGCCAACGTATGTATCGCCAATCCAGATCTGCGGTACCGAGGTCTTGCCGCCTGCCAGGCGGGTCATCTCGGCACGCACACGGGGCTGGCCATCGACACGGATCTCGTTGTATTTCACTCTCTTGGCATCCAGCAGTTGCTTGGCGCGGATGCAGAAGGGGCAGTAGTTGCTGCTGTAGATGGTTACGTCAGACATATCATTTCACCACTGGAAGGCTGTCGGCGCGCCAGCTGCTCATGCCACCGCTGAGGCGGCTCACGTTGTCATGGCCTGCGGCCTTGATCTGTTTGGCACAGGAGCCCGCATGCTGTCCGCTGGCGCAGGTAAGGATAATCGGGCGTCCCTTGTATTTGTCCAGCTCACCCAGGCGATTGTTCAAGCTGTCGTAGGGGATGTTGATGGAATCGACGATGTGTCCGGCGGCGTAATCTTTCTTGGAGCGCAGGTCGACGACCACGGCGTTCTCGCGGTTGATCAGCGTGGTGGCCTGCTGGGTGCTGACGGTCTTGCCGGCCTTGCGGCCCTCGGTCACGACCAGCAGGGTCATCACCACCAGAAAGGCGATGGCCAGGAAGGGGTGGTTGCCGAGGAACTCGGCGAACTGGGTAAAGAAATCGATAACGCGTTGCATGCGAACACTTCCGGATAAATAAAGTCCGCCAGTATACACAGCAGGCGCCGCTCGCAGAACCATCCCGGCGGATTGGCTGCAGGACTGCCGGCGCATGACAGGCCGGGGCCGGCGCAGTAGACTGTGGGCAGCGCGCGTGCGCCCCGCCGTCCCGCGGCCCCGGCCACTATTCGATCATTCAGACATTCGCGAGTTATGTACATGACAGTTGCTCCCAAACCCCTGGTCCTGATGATTCTTGATGGCTTCGGCCATAGCGAATCACCCGATTCCAACGCCATCATGGCGGCCCGCACACCGGTATGGGACAGCCTCTGGGCCGAAACGCCGCATACGCTGGTATCGGGCTCGGGCATGGATGTGGGCTTGCCGGACGGCCAGATGGGCAACTCCGAGGTCGGTCACATGAACCTGGGTGCTGGCCGGGTGGTCTATCAGGACTTCACCCGCGTGACCAAGGCCATCGACGATGGCGAGTTCTTTGACAACCCGGCGATCTGCGAGGCAGTGGATGCGGCCGTGGCGGCTAATGGCGCGGTCCATGTCATGGGTCTGGTGTCGCCCGGTGGGGTGCACAGCCACGAGGACCACCTGGTGGCGATGGTTGATCTGGCGGCTCGCCGTGGCGCTGAAAGAATCTACGTGCACGCCTTCCTGGATGGCCGTGATACCCCGCCCAGGAGTGCTCAGCCGTCTCTGGAAATGCTCGATCAGGCCTATCAGCGCCTGGGCAGAGGCCGCACCGCGAGCCTGATCGGACGCTACTTTGCCATGGACCGGGACAATCGCTGGGACCGGGTCGAGGCTGCCTATAACCTGATTGTCGATGGTGCAGCCGAGTACTCCGCCAGCAGCGCCGTGGATGGCCTGCTGGCTGCCTACGAGCGCGGCGAGAATGACGAGTTCGTCAAGGCCACGCGCATCGGTGATCCGGCACCGGTGGCCGACGGCGACGCCGTGATCTTCATGAATTTCCGCGCCGACCGTGCCCGCGAGCTGAGCCGCGCCTTCGTCGAGCCCGGATTTGACGGATTCGCTCGCCAGCGTCAGCCGCAGATGGCAGGCTTTGTCATGCTGACGCGCTATGCAGCCGATATTCCGGCGCCCTGCGCCTATCCCCCGGCTTCGCTGGACAATGTGCTGGGTGAGTACCTGGCCAGCCAGGGCAAGACCCAGTTGCGTATCGCCGAGACCGAGAAGTACGCCCACGTGACCTTCTTCTTTTCCGGCGGTCGAGAGGAGCCTTTCGAGGGTGAAGAGCGGATTCTCATACCGTCGCCGCAGGTAGCGACCTATGATCTGCAGCCGGAAATGAGCGCGCCGGAAGTGACCGATCGTATCGTCGAGGCGATCGATCAGCAGCGCTATGACGTGATCATCGTCAACTACGCCAATGGCGACATGGTCGGGCACACCGGCGATTTTGATGCCGCGGTCAAGGCCGTCGAATGCCTGGATGGCTGTATCAGCCGCATCCGCGACGCCCTGCTCCGCGTCGGTGGGGAAGCGCTGATTACCGCCGACCATGGCAACGTGGAGAAGATGTCCGATCATGACACCGGGCAGGCGCACACCGCGCATACCTGCGAGCCGGTGCCCTTCGTCTACCTGGGGTCACGCTCGGTGAGCATGCGCGAGGGCGGCATCCTGTCGGATGTCGCGCCGACCATGCTGGCGTTGCTCGGGCTGCCCAAGCCGGCCGAAATGACCGGCCGTTCCATTCTCACCCTGCAGTCCTGAGGTCACGTCATGGCGCTGCTCGGAATGTCTCGTAGAACGCTGGCGCACTGCAGTGCCGTAGCGGTACTGGCCGGCCTGTTATGCGCCGGGCCGCTACTCGCCCAGGAGTCGCCCTCCGATTCACGCGAGGCCCGGGCCGAGCTGGAACAGACCGAGGCGGAAATTGCCCGCCTGAAAAAGATGCTCAAGGATTTCGAGCAGGAAATGTCCGGGCTGGAGTCCCAGCTCAAACGCAGCGAAAGCGAGATCGGTCGGCTGCAGCGCGAGAGTGAGGAGATTGAAAGAAAGATCCGCGAAGGGGAGAGTCGGGTAGAGGATCTGCGCGAGCAGGCCGGCAATCTGCAGGTCGCCCTCGCGGCTCAGCAGGATCAGATCGGCCGTCAGGCCCGTGCCGCCTACATGGCGGGACAGCAGGATTACCTCAAGCTGATGCTCAATCAGGATGATCCTGCCCGGATGGCGCGGATGATGCGCTATTACCAGTATCTGACCCGCGCCCGCATGGATGAAGTCGAGCGCTACACCGACACCCTGGAAGACATCCGTCGCGCCAGCGCCGAGATCGTCGAGCAGCAGGCGTTGCTGCAGCGCAGTCGCGAGCAGCTGGCCACCAATACCCAGGCGCTGCGTGCCCAGCAGACCGAGCGCACCGCCCTGCTTGCTAATCTCAAGGGCCAGAGCCGCAGCCAGGGCGAAAAACTGGCCAGCGCCCAGGCCGAGCGCGCTGGTCTCGAGCGCCTGATTCGCTCCATCGATGAAGCGATCATCAGTATTCCCACGCCGGCAGGCAGCCTGCCCTTTGCCAAGGCCAAGGGCAAGTTGCCCTTGCCGGTCGAGGGGCCTATTCAGGCACGCTACGGTAGCCAGCGTGGTGGCGATGCCCGCCTGAAGTGGGACGGCCTGCTTATCGGGGCGCCCCAGGGCACAGCGGTGCACGCGGTGCATGGTGGTCGGGTCGTGTTTGCCGACTGGTTGCGCGGCTCGGGCCTGCTGGTGATCCTCGACCATGGCAGTGGTTACCTCAGCCTGTACGGACATAACCAGACGGTCCTCAAGGATGTGGGTACCTGGGTCCAGCCGGGTGAGGCGGTGTCCACGGTTGGTGCCACTGGCGGGCTGAACAGCCCGGCCCTGTATTTCGCCATTCGCCACCAGGGCCGTGCGCTGGATCCCGCAGCCTGGTGTATGCTGTCAGGGTGAAGTGCCGGCGGCCAAGTCCTGCAAGCGCGTTTCCTTACCCGTTTATTCCGTCCCTGTTGGGAGAGATCGATGACCGCTGTGCGTACCCTGCTTGCTGCCTGCATCAGTCTGGCCTTTGTCGTGGCGCCTGTGCAGGCGCAGGAAACCCCCGCACCCGTATCCGCTCCGGAGCAGGCCCCCGCCGCGCCGCTGCCGCTGAACGAGCTGCGCACCTTTGTCGAGGTGATGGAGCGCATCCGCACAGCCTATGTCGAGCCGGTGGATGACGCCACGCTGCTGGAGAACGCCATTCGCGGCATGCTGGACGGTCTCGATCCGCATTCGGCCTATCTTGAGCCGGAAGCCTTCCGGGGTCTGCAGGACACCACCAGCGGACAGTTCGGTGGCCTGGGCATAGAAATCGGTCAGGAAGACGGCTTCATCAAGGTCATATCGCCGATTGACGATACGCCTGCCGCCCGTGCCGGCATCGAGGCGGGCGACCTGATCGTCAAGATCGACGACCAGCCGGTCAAGGGCATCAGCATCATGGATGCGGTGGAAAAGATGCGCGGCGAGCCGGGCACCAGCGTGACGCTGACCGTCATCCGCGACGATGGCAGGCCGTTTGAAGTCGAGCTGGAGCGCGCAGTGGTCAAGGTGGCCAGCGTGCGTACCGAGCCGCTCGACCCGGGATACGCCTACATGCGCGTGACCCAGTTCCAGGTCAATACCGGCGATGAGGTGCGCAGGGAGCTGGAGAAGCTCAACGCCGACGGCAAGCTCAAGGGCCTGGTGCTGGACCTGCGCAACAATCCCGGCGGCGTCCTGCAGGCGGCGGTGGAGGTAGCAGACAGCTTTCTGGAATCAGGGCTGATCGTCTACACCCAGGGTCGTCTGAGCAATTCCGAGCTGCGGTTCAGTGCCACCAGTAACGATCCCAGCAAAGGCGTGCCCATGGTGGTGCTGATCAATGGCGGCTCGGCCTCCGCGTCGGAAATCGTGGCCGGCGCGCTGCAGGATCACGGCCGGGCGGTAGTCATGGGCACCGACACCTTTGGCAAGGGCTCGGTGCAGACGGTACTGCCCCTGAACAACGATCGCGCGCTGAAGCTGACCACGGCACTGTATTACACCCCCGATGGACGCTCCATCCAGGCGCAGGGCATCGAGCCCGATATACAGGTGGAGCAGGCCAAGCTGACCCGGGAAGAAGTCGAGATGGGTGTCAGGGAGGCCGACCTGGCCGGCCACCTGTCGAACGAAACCGGTGTCGAGCGACCCACGGTGCGCGGACAGGACAAGCCGGAACGTCCTCAGGACGCAGACTACCAGCTCAATCAGGCACTCAATCTGCTCAAGGGCCTGAATATCTCGCGGGCGCGAAGCTAGGGAAGTATGGGGGTGCGGCTCTGAATCAGAGCCGCATTTCAATGCCGCGCTCGGCCATGTATTGCTTGGCCTGGGCGACCGAAAACTCGCCGAAGTGGAAAATGCTTGCGGCCAGTACCGCATCCGCGCCGCCTTCCAGTACGCCGTCAGCCAGATGCTGCAGATTGCCCACACCGCCGGACGCGATGACCGGAATGTGCAGCCGATCGCTGATTGCCCGCGTCACGCCCAGATCAAAGCCGCTTTTCATGCCGTCCTGATCCATGCTGGTCAGCAGGATCTCACCGGCCCCCAGTTCCTGCATCTTGAAGGCCCACTCCACCGCATCAAGCCCGGTGGGCTTGCGTCCGCCATGGGTAAAAATCTCCCAGCGAGGTGTTTCGCCCGCAGCGGACACCCGCTTGGCGTCAATCGCCACGACGATGCACTGGGAGCCAAAGCGGTCGGCGGCCTCACCCACGAACTCGGGATTGAATACCGCTGCGGTATTGATCGATACCTTGTCGGCCCCGGCGTTGAGCAGGTTGCGGATGTCCTGGATGGTGCGCACGCCGCCGCCGACCGTCAGGGGAATGAACACCTGGCTGGCCATGCGTTCGACCGTGTGCAGGGTGGTATCGCGCTCCTGGTGGCTGGCGGTAATGTCGAGAAAGGTGATTTCATCCGCGCCCTGCTCGTTGTAGCGGCGCGCCACCTCGACCGGATCACCGGCGTCGCGGATGTTTTCAAACTGGACGCCTTTGACCACGCGACCGTTGTCGACGTCGAGGCAGGGGATGATGCGTTTAGCGAGACCCATGGGAACTCCAAAATCTTTTTGGCTTGAAGCTCAGAGCTGAAAGCTTGAAGCAGTCCGTGTTGGTTGAAAATATTGGCCTTAGACCGCTGAATCACCCTTGACGCGCGAAGGTCGAAACCAAGCTCTTCCAGCTTCCAGCTTCCAGCTTCCAGCTTCCAGCTTTTAGCTTTTAGCGCTTACCGCTTGCAGCTTGGGTGTCACACAGCGCCTGCGCCTCGGCCACGTCGAGCGTGCCTTCATATATCGCACGGCCGGTGATCGCGCCGACAATGCCGGGTGCGCTGGCGTCGAGTAGCGCCTGGATGTCACCCAGGTGATGGATGCCGCCGGAGGCGATGACCGGGATGGAGGTGGCATGGGCCAGAGCGGCAGTCGCTTCGACGTTGCAGCCCTGCATCATGCCGTCCTTGGCGATATCGGTGTAGACGATGGCCGAGACGCCATCGGCCTCGAAGCGCCGCGCCAGGTCAACGGCCTGCACCGTGCTGACTTCGGCCCAGCCGTCGGTGGCGACAAAACCATCCTTGGCGTCGAGGCCGACAATCACCTTGCCCGGGAAGGCGCGGCAGGCCTCGGCGACGAAGGCCGGGTCCTTCACGGCCTTGGTGCCGATGATCACGTAGCTGACGCCGGCTTTGACGTAGTGCTCGATGGTGTCCAGCGAGCGGATGCCGCCACCGATCTGGATCGGCAGGTGCGGATAGGCACGGGCGATCGCAGTAACAACCTCGCCATTCACCGGTTTGCCTTCGAAGGCGCCGTTCAGATCCACCAGGTGCAGGCGGCGGCAGCCGGCTTCCACCCATTTGGCAGCCATGGCTACCGGGTCGTCGGAGAATACGGTGGCATCGTCCATCAGGCCCTGGCGCAGGCGCACACAGGCTCCGTCCTTGAGGTCGATAGCGGGAATGATCAGCATAACTTTTTCCTTTGGAAAAAGAGCCTCAAGCCTCAAGCCACAAGCTTCAAGCGGGGTGGCTTGCAGCTTGCAGCTTGTAGCTTGCAGCTCGGTTCTTTACCAGCGTCCGTCCCAGGCCAGAAAGTTCTGCAGCAACTGCAGGCCGTTGGTATGGCTCTTTTCCGGGTGAAACTGGGTGGCAAACAGATTGTCCTGGATCAGCGCGGCAGCAAAATCGACGCCGTAATGGCAGCGGCCGGCCACGTGGGTGTTGCGCTCGGGCTGGCCGTGGTAGCTGTGCACGAAATAGAAGCGCGCATCCTGTTCCACGCGGTGCCACATGGGGTGGTCGATCGTCTGCTTGACCTGGTTCCAGCCCATGTGGGGTACTTTCAGGCGCTGCTCGCCGTCGTACAGCTCGTTGCCGAAGAAGCTGACCTTGCCGGGGAACAGACCGAGCCCTTCGACTCCGCCGTTTTCCTCGCTGTGCTGCAGCAGCATCTGCATGCCCACACACACGCCCAGCAGGGGCTTTTCGCGCACGACCTGACGCACCACTTCATCCAGACCGAGTTGACGCAGCTCGCTCATGCAGTCGCGAATCGCTCCCACGCCGGGCAATACAACCCGGTCGGCGGCGAGAATGATCTGCGGATCACTGGTCACATCGACCCGGTTGGCGCCCACATGCTCAAGCGCCTTGGCCACCGAGTGCAGATTGCCCATGCCATAGTCGATTACTGCTACCTGACCTCCAGCCATGGGTTACAGGCATCCTTTGGTAGAAGGCATCATGCCGCTCATGCGCGGGTCTTCCTCGACCGCCATACGCAGTGCCCGGCCAAAGGCCTTGAACACTGTCTCGATCTGGTGGTGGGTATTCACGCCGCGCAGATTGTCGATGTGCAGGGTGGTCTGCGAGTGGTTGACGAAGCCCTGGAAGAACTCGCCGAACAGGTCCACGTCGAAACCGCCCACGCTGGCACGGGTGAAGTCCACATGCATGTGCAGGCCCGGGCGTCCGGAGAAGTCGATGACCACCCGTGACAGCGCCTCGTCCAGGGGCACATAGGCGTGGCCATAGCGGCGCAGGCCTTTCTTGTCACCCACTGCCTTGGCAAACGCCATACCCAGCGTGATCCCGACATCCTCCACGGTGTGGTGGTCGTCGATGTGCAGGTCGCCACGCGATTTGATGCTCATGTCGATCAGCCCGTGGCGGGCGATCTGGTCGAGCATGTGCTCCAGAAAAGGGACGCCGATGTCGAAGTCCGACTGACCGGTGCCGTCCAGGTTGATGTCGACTCTGACCTGGGTTTCCAGAGTGTTGCGCTCGACGCTTGCCTTGCGCTCCGCCATGGCTATTTCTCCGCTGAGTGATCTATCAAGGGTGGGCATTATACGTGCA
>JAESUC010000035.1 GCA_016763285.1 Pseudomonas sp. | reverse complement strand
GTCTGCGGCCTGCGTGATGCGCTTGATCTGGAGAAGGGTGGAGAAGTGGCGGCCAATCTGGATAGCCTTTATGCTTACATCCTGCAGCGTCTGAGTATGGCCAATCTGAAAAACGACCCGGCTATACTGGACGAGGTCGCGGCCTTGCTGCGTGACGTGAAAGAAGGCTGGGACGGCATTGCCCAACACTGAGGAAAGCACCATGACGGTTGCGGTCAAGCAATTGGAAGACACCCACCGCGCGCTCGTTGAAGCGGTTCATGCTGGCGATTGGCAGCAGGTCAGCAGTCTCGACGGAGTATGTCGTGAGCTGGTGGCGCAAGCCATGGCGCAGGAAGATCGCGACGATCAGGCGCTGGCCGAGGCATTGGATAATCTTCTGATGACCTACCGGGAAGTCGTTGCGCTGTGCCAGGCAGTTCAGGGCAAGCTGGCTGAAGAGCTCCAGGAGTTGCAGCGCAGCAAGCAGGGCGCCAAGGTCTACCAGATGTTCGGCTGATGCCGGCGAAGGGTTCCAGTCTAGCCCTTTATAAAAATGACATAAAATCGCGCCAACTATTTGACTCCGGTCGCGAATCTGACTACCTTAAGACAAAGATTATAAGTGTGGCACTGCGCTATCAAGCAGCGGTGCCCTATAACGTGTGCTTACAGGACACCCGCCCCGCCTATGCTGCCCAACAGCCATATTCTGCTGATCGATGATGCGCCCGAGAGTCGCCGTGACCTGAGCGTGATCCTGGCCTTTCTGGGTGAGGAGGTCGTGCTGACCACGGCTGCCAACTGGCAACGGGATGTCGAAGAGCAGGCGCCGAGTCCCGGCGCATTCAAATGCGTGATACTCGGTCAGTGTGAGCAGGCCAGCGGAGTTCAGGGTCTGCTCGGACAGCTCGACAAATGGGACGAGAATCTGCCGGTCATCCTGCAGGATGCAGAGCAGGCCACGCGCTGGCCTGAGCATTTGCGCCAGCGCCTGCTGGCAGTGCTGGCTCCGCCGCTGGGTTACAACCAGTTGCTTGATGCCCTGCACCGTGCTCAGGTGTATCGGGAGGTCTTCGACGAACGCAACCGCCAGCGCCAGCGTGAGCCCAATCTGTTCCGCAGTCTGGTAGGTACCAGCCGCAGCATCCAGTCCGTTCGGCAGATGATGCAGCAGGTGGCTGACACAGAGGCGACGGTGCTGATCCTCGGTGAGTCAGGTACCGGCAAGGAAGTGGTCGCCCGCAATCTGCACTATCACTCCAAGCGCAAGGACCAGCCCTTTGTGCCGGTCAACTGTGGCGCGATTCCTGCGGAGCTGCTCGAGAGCGAGCTGTTCGGTCACGAAAAGGGTGCCTTCACGGGCGCGATCACCAGCCGGGCCGGGCGCTTCGAGCTGGCCCAGGGCGGCACGCTGTTTCTGGATGAAATCGGTGATATGCCGTTACCGATGCAGGTCAAGTTGCTGCGCGTATTGCAGGAGAGAACCTTCGAGCGGGTAGGCAGCAACAAGGTGCAGACTGCCGATGTCCGGGTGATTGCCGCCACGCACAAGAATCTCGAAACGATGATTGAAGAGGGCGGATTCCGTGAAGACCTCTACTACCGTTTGCACGTGTTCCCGATCGAAATGCCTGCGATGCGTGAACGTATCGAAGATCTGCCGCTTCTGCTCAACGAGTTGATCACGCGGCTGGAAAAGGAAAAGCGCGGCTCGATCCGCTTCAGTACCTCGGCCATCATGTCCCTGTGTCAGCACGATTGGCCTGGGAACGTGCGCGAACTGGCCAACCTGGTTGAGCGCATGGCCATCATGCATCCCCATGGGGTCATCGGCGTGGGTGAACTGCCGCGCAAATTCCGCTATGTGGAAGATGACCAGGAAGACATCCGCAAGTTGCGGGGTCACGAGGATGAGCGCGATGAAGCCTTCAGTGGGCTGGTGGGTCTCGACAGCCCGGCCTATTTGCCGCCGGAGGGCCTGGATCTGAAGGAATATCTCGGAGGGCTCGAGCAAACGCTGATTCAGCAGGCCCTGGATGAATGCAACAGCGTCGTGGCTCGCGCCGCCGAACGCCTGCGCATCCGCCGTACCACGTTGGTCGAGAAGATGCGCAAGTACGGAATCAATCGCGGCGCGGAAATGTCAGAAGACTGACGCTGACTTGCTGAATTGGTTTTAAGTCGTTGATTTAGAACGAATCCTTTCTTATGGCACAGGCATTGCTTTGCTACCCCTGATAAGACGTTTTGTAATCAGGGGATAACCAATGGTTCTGACTGCCCAACACCTGCCCGCCGGTGAGCCCGATCAATTGATCGGCAAGCCGGGTGCACGCCCACAGCGTAGCGAAGCTCAGTTGGAGCACGCCCATGCGCTGTTCAAGGACATGGCGGATCGGCTTTCCTCATCCCATGGTCTTTTGCAGGCCCAGGTGGCGTCATTGCAGAGCCAGCTTGACCAGACGCGGGTGCAGCGCGACCAGGAGCTCGCCGAAAAGGCCTGCCTCGCCTCGCGCTTGCAGAATCTGCTCGACCTTCTGCCTGGCGGTGTTGTGGTGCTTGATGGTCAGGGGCGCGTGCGCGAAGCCAATCCCGCGGCCCGGGAACTGCTCGGTGAACCGTTGGAGGGGCAGCTCTGGCGTGACCTGATTCGTGAGCGCTTTGCCCCACGCGACGATGACTACCATGAAGTATCCCTGCGTAGTGGGCGCCGCGTTTCGCTGGCTACCCGTTCCCTGAATGGCGAGCCAGGCCAGCTCATTCTGATCAATGACCAGACTGAGACTCGCCAACTGCAGAGCCAGCTGGCACGCCATGAGCGGCTCTCGGCCCTGGGGCGCATGGTGGCTTCGCTCGCTCACCAGATTCGTACACCCCTTTCCACTGCCATGCTCTATGCCAGCCATCTGAACGATGCGGCCTTGCCAGCTGAACATCGCCAGCGTTTTGGCGCCCGTCTGACCAGTCGCCTGCAGACCATCGAACACCAGGTCCGTGACATGCTGTTGTTCGCCAAGGGAGATCTGCCGCTGACCGAGCGCCTGACCGTCGCCGAGCTGTTTGACCTGCTGCGCCAGCATGCCGAGCCCATGCTCGGGCAGGCAGGCGCAAGCTGCCGCTGGGACAATCGGTGCACTACCGAGGCAACCCTGCGTTGCAACAGTGACACGCTGGTCGGCGCGGTAACCAATCTGATCGACAATGCGATACAGGCCGGAGGCGAAAAGCCGCGGCTGAAGATCTTTGCCCGGATAATCGAAGGTCAGCTCAGTCTGGCCGTCGTTGACGCCGGATGCGGCATGGATGCGGCGCAACGGGCGCAGATCGGCGAGCCCTTCTTTACTACCCGTTCCCAGGGCACCGGGTTGGGTGTCTCGGTGGTCAAATCGGTGGCGGCAGCCCATGGCGGCGCCTTCTACCTACGGAGCAAGGCGGGATGGGGTACCTGTGCCGAACTGCTGCTGCCGCTGCAGCCAGCGCACGCAGCGGCTGATCCGGAGGCAAAGCAAGCATGAGCAAGCCAAGGATACTGCTGGTAGAGGACGACAGGGCACTGCGTGAAGCCCTGGCAGACACGCTCGCCCTCGGCGGCTACGACTATCTGGAGGCCGGGGATGGCGAGTCGGCCCTCGCCCTGCTGCAGCGTGAATCGGTCTGCATGGTGGTCAGTGACGTGAACATGCCCGGCATGGACGGCCACGGTCTGCTGAGAGCCCTGCGGCAACAGCACCCCCATTTGCCCGTGTTACTGATGACCGCCTACGGGACCGTGCAGAACGCCGTCGGCGCGATGCGCGATGGCGCTGTGGATTATCTGGTCAAGCCATTCGAGCCCAAGGCATTGCTTGATCTGCTGGGGCAATATGCGCTTGGCCGCCTGCAGTCCGGAAAGCTGGAAGGCCCTGTGGCGGTAGAGCCCGCCAGCCAACAGCTCCTGCAGCTGGCCAGTCGGGTGGCCGCCAGCGACTCCACCGTGTTGATATCCGGGGAATCGGGAACCGGCAAGGAGGTATTGGCGCGCTATATCCATCAGGCATCGGCCCGTGCGCAGCAGCCTTTCATTGCGATCAATTGCGCGGCGATCCCGGACAATATGCTCGAGGCCACTCTCTTCGGTCATGAAAAGGGCGCTTTTACCGGTGCGGTGACCGCCCAGTCCGGCAAGTTCGAACAGGCCAATGGCGGCACGCTGCTGCTGGACGAAATATCCGAGATGCCCCTGGCGTTACAGGCCAAGCTGCTGCGTGTGCTGCAGGAGCGCGAAGTCGAGCGGGTCGGGGGGCGCAAACTGATCCAGCTGGATATACGCGTGATAGCCACGACCAACCGTGATCTGCCTGCAGAAGTGGCTGCCGGACGTTTCCGCGAGGATCTCTACTACCGTCTTGGGGTTTTCCCCTTGCAATGGCAGCCTCTGCGGGCGCGCGTGGGCGACATCGTGCCGATAGCCCAGCGTCTGCTCGACAAGCACATTCGCAAGATGAACCAGGCCCCCGTGCGCTTCGCCGAGGACGCCTGCCGGGCGATGCAGCAGCACCCCTGGCCGGGCAATGTGCGGGAGCTGGATAACGCGGTTCAGCGGGCACTGATCCTGCAGCACGGCGGGCTGATTCATGCCCAGGACCTGTGTCTGTCGGTATTGCCGGGCAGCCCGGTCACGCCGGCAGCTACCGGATTTGCGGATCCGGCGTGCGCTCCCATGTCGGCAGAGTCAGTAGGCGGTCTGGACCGGTATGACGGCAATCCGTCGCCGCTGTCGGCGCAGGCCGGCTCCGATCTGGCCGCCGCCAAGAATCCGACAACCGATCTGGGTAGCGGTGTTCGCCAGCGCGAGTATCAATTGATACTCGACGTCCTGCGCGCCGAGCGTGGCCGTCGCAAGGAAGCGGCAGACAAGCTCGGTATCAGCCCGCGCACCCTGCGCTACAAACTGGCCCAGATGCGCGACGCAGGCCTGGATATCGAAATCCGGTTCTAACAGCCTGTCGGACTCAGGTCTGTTCTACTGCGTCCGAAAGACTGCTAGTTGGCATTCATCTTGCTGTATCAATCTTAACGCTACACAAGCCGTCAAAAAAATGCGGTATGGAGATTGGTATGACCCAGGGTGTCGAGTTCAATCGTTTGATGTTGCAGATGCGCTCCATGCAGATGGAGGCCATGAATCGTCCACAGGCACCCACGCCTGTGGAGCAGAATGTCAACGCCCCCGCCTTCGATGACCTGCTGAAGAATGCGGTGGACCGCGTCAACGAATTGCAGAAAACCACCTCCGAACTGCGGACCGGCTATGAAATGGGCGACCAGGGCATAGACCTTACCGAAGTCATGATTGCGTCGCAGAAATCCAGTGTTGCGTTCCAGGCTGCCTTGCAGGTAAGGAACAAGATGGTATCTGCATACGAAAGCATCATGAACATGCCCATCTGATTTGCCGTGATTGACCGAGGGTAGAAAATGGATTCCGCAAACACTGCAAATGCACCGGCTACACGCCCCCAGGACTCCGCTGGCGGCGACCGCAAGCCACTGCTGGGCATGAGCTTTCTGGACAACCTTTCACAACTTCCGATGCTCCGGCAGTTTGGTCTGCTGGTCGGGCTGGCTGCCAGCGTGGCGATCGGTTTTGCCGTCGTGCTCTGGTCGCAGCAGCCCGATTACCAGATTCTCTACAACGATATGCAGCGGTTCGATGCCGCGCAAGTGACGGAAATCCTGCAGACCAGTCGCATCGATTACCGTGTTGATCCCAATACCGGGGCTCTGCTGGTTGCCAGCAAGGACCTCAATGACGCCCGCATGCGCCTGGCCGGCGCCGGAGTCACCCCGCGTGACAACAATCTGGGTTTCGAGATTCTCGACCGCGAGCGCGGGCTGGGTACCAGCCAGTTCATGGAGGCGGCAACTTACCGGCGCGGACTCGAGGGTGAGATAGCCCGTACCATTTCCAGCATGTACAACATCAAGTCCGCCCGGGTGCATATCGCCATGCCCCGCTCGACCGTGTTCGTGCGCGACGACCGCAAGCCCAGCGCCTCCGTCCTGCTGGAAATGTATTCCGGCCGCACGCTGGAACCCGCTCAGGTCATGGCCATCGTCAATCTGGTCGCCACCAGTATTCCCGAGCTTGGCAAGGAAGAGGTCACGGTCGTCGATCAGAGCGGCAACCTGCTGTCCGATCAGGCGGAGCTCAGCGAGTTGACCGTTGCCGGTCGTCAGTTCGATTACACGCGTCGCATGGAAGAGAGTTATACACGGCGAGTGAACAGCATTCTGGAGCCGATCGTTGGTGCCGGGCGCTACCGTGCCGAGGTGTCTGCGGATGTGGATTTCAGTGCAGTCGAGTCGACGGCGGAAATGTTCAGCCCCGAATCGGCCCTGCGCAGCGAGCAGGTCATGACCGAAGCCCGGGGTGCCGGACAGGAGCCCCGTGGTATACCCGGCGCATTGACCAATCAACCGCCCGTCGCAGCGCAGGCACCAGAGCAGGCGGTTGAGGGTGCCCCCTTGCCGGATGCTGCGCCGGTGGATACCCGCCAGCAGGCCACCCGGAATTTCGAGCTCGACCGCCAGATCAGCTATACCCGTCAGCAGCAGGGTCGGCTGGAACGGCTGTCAGTCGCCGTCGTGGTGGACGACCCGGTTACCGTCGATCCGGAAACCGGTGAGACTACCCGCACGCCTCTGACCGAAGCGGATCTTGCTCGGCTGACACGTCTGGTTCAGGATGCGGTAGGCTATGACGTTAGCCGCGGCGACAGTGTCAGCGTGATCAACAGCCCTTTCGTCGCTCAGGCCGAAATGGAGCCGCTGCCGGAAATTCCGATCTGGTCTCAGCCCTGGTTCTGGGACGTGGCCAAACAGATTCTCGGTGTGCTGTTCATCCTGATCCTGGTCTTTGGGGTATTGCGCCCGGTACTGAAGAACCTGACCACCGCCAACCGCGACAACGGTGCGGCAGGCTACCCGGCGGAATACGCTGGCAGCGGCGGGCTGGATGGGGATTTGCGTGACGATCAGGTCAGCCTGTCGGGCACCACCGCCGGTGCTGCCGGGGCCGCCATGCTGTTACCATCACCGGGCGCCGATTACGAGCAGC
>JAESUC010000034.1 GCA_016763285.1 Pseudomonas sp. | reverse complement strand
TTCTCTGCGGCATCACCACGCCGCTGTTTACCCGCATGAAAGCCCGGCAGATACCGGGCTTTGCCGCGTTGCAGGCGCATCCCTATGCGCAGGTGCGCGCCCTGACCCACAACCTCGGCTGCGAAGCCTTGAGCTAGAGCCCGCTGGGATAGGTATCGTCGGCCTCGCCCCCAGGGTCTTTCACAGTGACATCCAGCGCTTGAAGCGCGCTGGTTTCATCGTAGTGAATGATGAAGTCATATTGTCTGGGCAGGCTGCTGAAGAAGTAATGGCTCTGGCGCTCGGTTTCCGGCCGGTAGATCACGCCGATGGCGCGTTGAATGCGCGGCTGCATCAACAGCTCGGTCATCGGGTTGCGGCCGCGCAGATCGAGCAGGAAGCGCTCGTGGCTCACCGCGTGGAACAGTTCTTCATAGCTGCCCTCCAGCGGGGGCCGCACACGCTTGCGCTCGGCCGGAGCGTCCCAGTCCGAGGCCGCGGTCACCTCACCCACTGCGGTCGAGAAACCGATCAGTAATGCCTCCCCTCCGTGCTTCTCCTTCGCTAGCTGGCCAATATTGAATTCGCCGCGCTGGCTCATATCGGTCGCAGCCGCGTTACCGATATGCGAGTTGTGCGCCCAGACCACCACGCCTGCCGGTTTGCCCAGTTGCTGGCCCAGATGGTCACGCAGCGCCTCCAGCGTCTCGAACATGTGCCGGTCGCGCAGATTCCAGGAACTGGGGCGACCGCTGAACATGGTCCGATAATACTCCTCGGCGTCACGCACCAGCTTGGCGTTCTGCGCCGCGCCAAACGCCTCTTCGTCGCCCAGCAGACCATTCTCGTCCACGGCCCTGTAGGCCTTGCCGTGCATGTCCATGAGTTGCGCGGTGATCGCTTTCTCGCATGACTGGCTGAGCCCGTAGTCCACCGCCTGGCCGTACAGATGCGGCTCATCAGCAAACCTGTCGAGGCAGGCATAGCGCTCGCGCGCCAGCTCCGCCGCGCCAGGATCGTGCCGGTCGAGATATTCGATGACCGCCTCTGCCGAGCGGCCCATGCTGTACAGATCCAGCCCGTAGAAACCCACCGGCCGGTCTGCGGTTCCGCTGGCCCGTGCGTCCCGGTTGAATACCGCCAGCCAGTCCATGAAGTCCAGCACCTCGGTATTGGCCCACATCCAGGTCGGAAACCGCCTGAACACCTGCAGCGTTTGCCGGGCGGTCCGTTCGGGGCTGGCATTCCAGACATGGCGATTGATCGCATAGGCATCCGGCCAGTCGGCTTCGACGGCCACCGCAGCAAAACCCAGTTCGGATATCAGCCGCTGGGTGATGGCTGCCCGCGCAGCGTAGAACTCCCTGGTGCCGTGGGAAGCCTCGCCGATCAGCACCACCGACTTGCCGCGAGCAGCGTCGATGATCGCGTCAAAGTCCGCGTCCGACCCCGCCAGCGGGACGGCCTGCTCCTCGATAGCTTCAGTGATACGATTCCGTGCCCTGCTCATGAAGACCTCCACGGTGCTGGTTCAACAGATCAATCACTTGCGCATCGGTTACCTGATCAAAATTGCGGTACCACCGACCCACACCGCCAAAGCCCTCCGGCTCATGCAGGCAGACCAGTTCGTCTACCTGCGCGCGCAGCGCCTCGCAACTGTCCGGGGCGCCGACCGGAACGGCGGCAGCGATCCGCGCCACTCCGGCGCTGCGCAACGCGGAGACGGCGACTTGCATCGTGGCGCCGGTGGCCAGTCCGTCATCGACCAGGATCACGATCCGGCCCTCCAGCTCAAGAGGCGGCTGGCCCTGGCGGTATACTCTGTCTCGCCTGGCCAGCTCGGTCTGTTCGCGCTCGATGACACTGTCGATCTGCGCCTGACTGACACGGACCGTGTTGATGACGTCCTGATTGAGGTAGGTCAGGCCACCTGATGCGATGGCCCCCATCGCGTACTCCTCGTGCCCCGGTACGCCAAGCTTGCGCACCAGCAGCAGATCCAGCGGCAATGCCAGCTTGTCGGCAATCTCGGCGGCAACGGGCACACCGCCACGGGGCAAGGCGAGCACGACAACCCTGTCGTTGAGCACCTCTTCCCTGATCGAATAGTCGGCGAGTGCTGCCGCCAGCTCGCGCCCGGCATGGATACGGTCGGTGAAGATCATGGCGTCTCCCCTGTCTGTCCGGTGGGTGGTAAAAGTCACCAGGCATCGGTGTTATCCCGTTGGACAGACAGGGGAGCGGGTCGTTCAGGATTCCGCCAGCAACTCAGGGCTTGAGTCGGTAGCCGGTTCTGAAGATCCACCAGACAATGGCGATGCAGATAAACAGGAAGATGCTGGTCATGGCCAGGCTGACGGCCATGTGGACATCAGCCACACCGTAGAAGCTCCAGCGAAAACCGCTGATCAGATAGACCACCGGATTGAACAGCGTGATGGTCTGCCAGAGCGGGGGCAGCATGTTGATCGAATAGAAGCTGCCACCCAGAAAGGCCAGCGGCGTAACGATCATCAAAGGGATGATCTGTAGCTTTTCGAATCCGTCCGCCCAGATGCCGATAATGAAGCCGAACAGACTGAAGGTAATCGCCGTCAGCACCAGAAAGCCCAGCATCCAGAATGGATGTTGTATCTCGTAGGGCACGAATATTCTCGCCGTGAGCAGAATCAGCAGGCCCAGGATGGTCGACTTGGTTGCCGCAGCGCCGACGTAGCCGATGACGATTTCCAGTGGCGACACCGGTGCCGAGAGGACCTCGTAGATGGTGCCGGTGAACTTGGGCATGTAGATGCCGAAGGAGGCGTTGGAAATACTCTCGTTGAGCAGCATGAGCATGATCAGGCCCGGGATGATGAAGGCGCCGTAACCGACCCCGTCGATCTCCGCCATGCGCGAGCCGATCGCCGCGCCGAACACGACGAAATACAAGGATGTCGAGATCACCGGGGAGGCCACGCTTTGCAGCAGGGTTCGGCGCATGCGGTTCATTTCGAACTGATAGATCGCCCTGATTCCGTAGAGGTTCATGACAACTCCTCGGCCACAGGCGCCGCGTCGGCTGTTTCGCTCGGCGGGTTGTGTACCAGACCGACAAAAATGTCCTCCAGCGAACTCTGACTGGAGTGCAGATCCTTGAACTCGATCCCGTCACGGGCCAGGGCGCGAAGCAGTTCGGCAATGCCGGTCTGTTCCTCGAGCGCGTCGAAGGTGTACACCAGCACCCAGCCCTCCTGCTCCAGCGTCAGAGAGTAGCCGGAAACTGCTGCGGGAATATCGTCGAGGGGCTGCTGCAGATGGATGCTCAATTGCTTGGTACCCAGCTTGCGCATCAGCGCCGCCTTCTCCTCGACCAGGATCAGGCGTCCGCCATTGATCACCCCGATCCGATCGGCCATCTCTTCGGCTTCCTCGATGTAATGCGTGGTGAGGATGATGGTGACACCATTGGCCCGGAGCTTGCGCACCATCTCCCACATGTCCCGGCGCAGCTCCACGTCGACGCCGGCAGTCGGTTCATCGAGAAACAGCACGTCGGGCTCGTGGGACAGCGCCTTGGCGATCAGCACGCGGCGCTTCATGCCACCGGACAGGCTCATGATCTTCTCGTTGCGTTTGTCCCACAGGGACAGGTCACGCAAGACCTTCTCCAGGTGCGCCGGGTCGGCAGGCTTGCCGAACAGGCCGCGACTGAGCTTCAGGGTCGCCCAGACCGTGTCGAACATGTTGTTGGTCAGTTCCTGGGGCACCAGACCGATGGTCCTGCGGGCTGCACGGTAGTCCTTGACGATGTCATGTCCATCCACCAGCACCTGCCCGGCGCTGGGATTGAGCAGACCGCAGATGATGCTGATCAGTGTGGTCTTGCCCGCCCCGTTGGGGCCAAGCAGGGCAAATATCTCTCCGCGTCGAATGCGCAGATTGACGTTGTCGAGCGCCTGAAAACCGGTTGCATAGGTCTTTGTCAGGCCGCTTACCTGGATGATGTCGTTCACCTTGTCTCCTTCACTGCGCCTGCGGCGCCGGGCCATCCAGCAGGCCGGACCGCTGTAGCCACCATCATCGCATGTGCGCCGGCGAACCGCTGCGGCTGCATCGGCCTATTCGATGTGGGGATATGTCCGGTTGATCTCGCTTTCGAACGGCGGGCGGGCAAAGGGCGCAATGCGCTCCTCCATGCAGATGCCGTGGCGCAGCAGGAATACGCCATTGACTGCACGGACCAGCGCGCCATTGGCATCCTGCAGAAAGGCCACCGCCTCCTCCCGCTCCTCCTCGCTGCCCAGCGGCAACGCGGCCGCCCGCAAGCTGGCCACATCGAACAGGTACTCGGCCTCGATAAAATCCTCGCGCACGGAATGGCAGTAGGCCCCCGCGGGCAGATCCTGAAAGTCGCGACCTACCTGGGCAAGATGGTAGCGGTACACCGCCCGACACTGCTCCAGATGGGCCAGAAACTGTTCTCGCAGGCTCTCGTCGACGGCAGCGGTTGTGCCCGCCTCGGTCAGCCGGGCTGAAAACTGCTGAGCAGGTGCGGCGCAGAGCGTCTGAGCGTCCTCGAGCTCGACATCGGGCTGCGCAGCGAGCAGCAGGCATGGCAAGGCCAGCCCCATGGCTGCCAGGAGCAGCGATAAGCGACGAGTGAGTCTGTTCGTGGTTGCAACCATTGCGCCTGCCGACTGATTCGGATGCCGTCCGGCGGATGTCGGATCGGGCGATACATGTTGACCATTGGCCGGGCAATGTTCAAGCCTGCAGATGGCAAACAGCGTGCAGGCGAAAGCGCATCGCCCGCTCTGCACAGCGCCTTCCCGACAGCATTGCGATCGGGAGGGCACTGCCTTTGGGGCTACCCTGCCTGGATACGGAAACCGTAGCGCGGGAAATGGACCTGCACGCGCCCGACGCGGTCATCCTCACGGGAGAGGACGATCTCTTCGGCGTCTTCATAGACCAGCTCACCGACCACCGGATCGGTACCGTAGTCCACGGCACTGACCTGAACCGCCTGCCCGACCTGCAAACCGGCCGGACTGACGAAGTCGCTCGCCATATAGTTTCGCGGCGTCGCCTCGCGGGCTACCTGCACAGCGTCGCCAGCGTCCAGATCGGTATGCGAGCCATGGCCAAAGTCGGCGATGCGCGCCATCCAGTCGGCTACCGCCGGATAGCCCTCGAGCATGTTCGCCACCGCCTTGTTGCTGGCGACGAACCAGAGGGGATGGTAATAGGCAAAATCGGCGATACACGCCTGGCTGCCGAGCAGATACTCACCATCGCGCTGCAGCTGGGTTTCCAGGCGGCCCAGCAGGGTCGGCCACTGGGACAGCGCCACGGGCGCTTCGAGACGGCTGGCACTGCCGCCCTGGAACAGCTTCTGCCGGTCCGCCATGAAGCCCTTGACCATGGCTTCCGGGGCACCGGCAAAACGGGCGGCCAGGCCATGGGGCTGGAAATTGATCGCTACCGCGTGCTGGAACAGTACCTGATCGGCAAACTGCGCCAGCGCCGTGGCGGCCGCTTCACGTCCTTCAGGGAACAAGGCCGGGGTGCTCTTGGTTTCTTCGAGCAACCGCGCAATCAACGCCGTATCGCAGTAGATGTCGGCCCCTACCTGCATGACCGGGGTCCGTCGGTAGCCACCGGTCAGCGCGGTAAGATCCGGCTTGGGCATCGCCGCAGGGATCATCACCGATTGCCAGGCAAGGCCCTTGAAACCCAGCATCAGCCGGGCCTTTTCGGCGAAGGGCGATTGCGGATAGTGGTGCAGGATCAGTTCACTCATGTTTATTTTCTCCAGTCAGGGTGGGGTCAGCTTAGCGGGTGCAGGAGAGACTGCCCAGCCACTCGCCGGGGTTGATGAAGGGCCATTGAACTGACTGATCAGTCGCTCCTTGGCCACCTTGCTCATGGCCTTGATCGAAAGCTCACGGCGCAACGCATCGGAATGATCGCTACAGCGCTCGGACCATTCCAGTGACTGCGCCGGGCTGCGGTTGAAAAATCGGGCGCCCTTGCCGCGCTGATGCTGGGCAAAGCGCCGCAGCGGATCGGTACTGATGCCGGTGTACAGGTGGCCATTTTCCGCACGCACCATGTACACCCACCAGGTTCTGGGGGCGGCGGTCGCGGGGCTGTTTTCCGGCGGATCTGCAGGCATACTGGTTTCCGTCACTGTTGGAGCAACCCATGTTTATACAGATTTTCGGCACCGGCGGCACCCTCGACAAGCTCTACTACGACGCCCTCAGCGAGTATCAGATCGGCGAACCGATGGCCGGCGAGCTGCTGGAGCAGGGCCGGGTCAGCATCGGCTATGCGGTGGAATCGCTGGTGCGCAAGGACAGCCTGGAGCTGGACGACGCGGACCGGCAACTGATCCATGACAGGGTCGCAGCCTGCCCCTACGAGCACATCCTGATCACCCACGGCACCGACACCATGACGGTAACGGCCGCCGGCCTGGCAGACATCCCCGACAAGGTCATCGTCCTGACCGGAGCCATGCAGCCGGCCCGCTTTCGTGACTCCGACGCCCTGTTCAATCTGGGGCTGGCAGTCGGCGCACTGAACACCTTGCGCCACGGCGTGTATATCGCCATGAGCGGCCGCGTGTTTCCGGCCGACCAGGTCAGAAAGAACCGACTTGCTGGACGCTTCGAGCCAGGTTGAGCCGAAGGCTTCAATGATCCGCTTTCACCGTGTTCCGGGCCTCAAAAACGCGGCGCTTCTGTAGGCGATGAACCTAGTAGTGACTCAGTGAAATCTCGGGTGCCTTTCCACTTACCTGACGAATCATCAGCGTCTAGCATGACCACGTGCGCAGCAAGGACCTCCAGTGAGAACCTATCCTGCCGTAGATGAAAAACCTCTGCCAGGATGTGGTAGCCAGATACAGAATAGGGATCCCGAGAAATGGCGTTTTCAGCATAAGCCTGCGCATCGCCGAGAAAACGACGTCGCAGGGCATAACTAGCCATTTCGGCCCAACTCGCAGCATCATCATGCAATATCGCCGCCTGTTGAGCATCATAAAACCCCTTGAGCATGGCCAATTGCCCGCGCTCATAGGCCGCTACCTCCCGTGGCTGCTCCGCCCACCCCGGGCCTGTGTCCAGCACCTTCACT
>JAESUC010000033.1 GCA_016763285.1 Pseudomonas sp. | reverse complement strand
GCGACACTCCCACCGCTTTGTTGGTGATAGCGGCATTGGCGAGCTGGCCCGAGCGGTGAACCGCTGCGCCGCCGAGCCGGCCCGCGAACTGCTCAGCCGTGGTGCCTTCAAGGATATTCGCAGTCAACGTCTCAGCGGCGTCTCTGATCCGGCCTTTGCTGCACTGGTACTCGGTGGGGACGGACTGCCCGGTTATGCGGCTTATTTGCAGGTGCTGACGGGCGAACTGCGACCTGATGCCGACGTACCCGCCGGTGACCCCCGATGGCAAGCCTGGGCGCGCGCCGTACTGCAGGCGTTTGACCGCTTTCAACTGCTATGCGCGGTGCGCCGGGGCGACTGGGGCGTAGAGGGGGTGAATCAGCGTGTAGCCGCATTGCTGCAGCGGCGCGGGCTGCTGCGCAGTGACCCGCTCTGGTACGAAGGCCGGCCCGTGCTGGTGACGCGTAACGATTACAGCCTGGGATTGATGAACGGGGACATCGGCATCGCCCTGCGCATTCGCGAGCCGGCGCTGGTACCGGGGCAGGCGGAGACTGAGGCCTTGCGCGTGGCCTTCGCGCGCAACGACGGCAGTGGTGGCATTCGCTTTGTGCTGCCCAGCCGTCTGCCCGAGGTGGAAACGGTGTTCGCGATGACGGTGCACAAGAGCCAGGGCTCGGAATTCGAGCACGCGGTGCTGGTGTTGCCCGAAGCACGCAATCCGGTGTTGACCAAGGAACTGGTGTATACCGCGATTACCCGTGCCAGCAAGCATTTCACCCTGCTGGAAAGCCGTCCCGGGGTATTCGAGGAGGCGGTGCGTACGCCGGTGCGGCGTATCAGTGGTCTGGCGCTGAACTGAAGCGGGTTATGGCGCTTGCACGTCGCTCCAGCGCAGTTCACCGCGGCTGGCGGTTTGCAGCTGCTGTAGAAACTCGTCTGCGGCACCTTCGGTGAGCTGAACCTGCAGCTGCACCTGGTCGCTGTGCTGTACCTCGAGCAGCTCGCCACCCAGCTGCTCGAGCAAGCGCCGGGCGGTGCTTTCCTGGGCAAACGGCAGGTGGCAGTACAACCTGCGCTGGCGCACCACGGGAATGCGCTCGGCCTGTTGCAGTGCCTGGGCGATGGCATCGGTGTAGGCCCGCACCAGTCCACCGGCACCGAGCTTGGTGCCGCCAAAGTAACGCACCACGGTCGCCAGGACGCCATCGAGCTCCTGGTGTCGCAACACCTCCAGCATTGGTCGACCGGCCGTTCCGGACGGCTCACCATCATCCACCGCTGCACTGTGCCCGCCGGCCATCAGCGCCCAGCAGACGTGTGCCGCGCCGGGGTGTTCCGCGCGCAGCTGATCCACACGCTGCTGCGCGGCGGCGCGATCGCTGATCGGTTCCACACAGCCGATAAAGCGACTTTTGCGAATGTCCAGGGTGCAGGTCACAGCGAGGGCGAGGTTGTACATGGACTATTGCTGGCGGTCCCTGGCAGCGTCGATCAACGCCCCAAACAGGCGGCGTTGGCGACCATAGAACAACAGAAATTCCGGGTGCCACTGCACGCCGACCAGAAACGCCCGGCCGGGATCCTCGATGGCCTGCACGATGCCGTCCAGGTCGCGGCCGCAGATCTGCAGGTCGGTACCCACGCGGTCGATGGCCTGGTTATGCAGGCTGTTGATCTTGCAATGCCGCTTTGTACGCAACAGTTTGCTCAGGTAGCTGCCGGGCTCGGGAAGCAGGGTCTTGAGCGGCAGCAGGGTCCGGCGGTTGGAGGTCAGCCTGCGTTTCGATTTCAGGTCCTGAAACAGATTGCCGCCGCGGCGGGCATTGAGCAACTGGGCGCCCCGGCAGATCCCCAGCAGGGGCAGGCCACATTCCAGGGCATGATCTATGACCGTGGACTCCAGCTGGTCACGCTCCGGATCGTACTTGGGATGCACCTCCGGCTCCTCGGCATAGAGGACCGGATCGATATCGTGGCCACCCGTGACCACCACTGCGTCGTACCGCATGGCGTCAAGGTCGTCGCCCGGGCGGACCTGCAACGGCTTGGCGCCATACCAGCGCACAGCGCAGGAGACCATGAAGCGCGGGCCGAGCGCACCGCGACGCGGGCCAGTGATGGCAATAATCGGTCTGCTCATTTTTCGGCGCTTAACCACTTCTGCTGCACTTCGTCCTCCCAGTTGTGCAACAGCCGGCCGACGCTTTTCTCCAGATAGTGTTCATAGGCCTTGCAGCATGCTTCCAGGCGCTCCTCGTCTGCGGCCAGACGCTCGACTTCGAGCCAGTCATTCCAGGCCACATGCACGCCCCAGCCAGGCTGGTCGATCAGACAGTCAGGCAGCCGGTAATGGAAGGTCGGCCGCGACTTGATACGCTCATCACCCACCTTGGCCAGTACCCGTTGTTCATCGATATGCCTGAACAGCGGCAGCATATCCAGCGCCCGGTTACGTGTCGGGTTGGCCTCCAGATAGTCATCGATCAGACCGTCCATGTCCGGCCAGTAGTCGGCCTGGACCAGTTTCTTGACGTAGGCACCGGGGAAGGGATCGACATAGCTGGTCAGGCGCCGGGTCATGTTGATATCGGCGCGCGTGTTCAGCCAATCGAACAGACACAGAAAGGCCTTGAGGTACGCGGTGATCGTGCGCGCTTCGCAGGCCGGGACTTCCGGATTGAACTGCATTCCAAAGGCGTTGGTGACCCGATCACCGGTCCCTTTGGCGCCCGCCTCACGCAGATGGGCGATCAAACGGTCGACCTCTCCCAGGCGATCCATCGGCAAGGGCGGGCTGACCAGTTCGTGGGGCACCAGGCCGTCGGCGAACCATTTGATGACATCCTCGGCTCCACTCTTGATCTCGTCGCCCAGATCGCTGGCAACGCGCTGTTCGCGGCCCATCTTCTTGAGCAGGGTAAAATCCAGCTCCACTATCCATTCGCCGGCCGGGTCGCCGGTCAGCGAGCGCTCGTAGCGACTGGTCTTTTTTACCTCGCAGCCAAGGAAGTCGGCCGTCAGACGGGCTATCTCGTCCAGCTCGAGTCCGTTCATCTCGAGCTCTATTCCCACCCGGCGCAATTCGCCCTCGCGGGTGGTCTGCCAGGGTGGCAGTGCAAACGCATCGGTATCTGTCATGCCTGCCTCCATCAAATTCACAATCGGGTAGCCTAACACGGCTATATTACCGTGCCGGCTCAGTTGCCGCGGACCATGCCGTCCAGGCGTGGGTCGGCGCCGCCGCGCCAGTGTCCGTTGATGCGCTCCATTCCGTGCAGGCCACTGGTCATCGGGACGATGCTCACCTCATGTCCCAGGGCCTGCAGCTTTGGCGCCAGGGCTTCGAGGCTGGTGCCCGATTCAAGTTCCAGGCCGCGGCCGCGATCCAGTGCATTGGGCAGCGCTATTGCATCCTGGATGTCCATATTCCAGTCCAGCACGCCCACCAGCGTCTTGACCACGTAGCCGATGATCCGACTGCCGCCGCGTGAACCGATGATCAATCGCGGCCTGCCCTGCGCATCAAACACCATGGTCGGCGCCATGGAGCTGCGCGGCCGCTTGCCGGCCGCCACCGCGTTGGGGTGTGGCAGCCCGTCGATCGTCGGGCTGAAGCTGAAGTCGGTCAGCTGATTGTTGAGCACAAACCCCTGGCTCAGCATGCGGCTGCCGAAGGGTGCCTCGTTGGAGCTGGTCAGTGCCAGCAGGTTGCCGTCGGCGTCGACCACGCTGAAATGGGAGGTGCCGCGCTCCTCTGTCTCGGGTATCGCAACGCGTTCCAGTCGTTCCGGGCGGAGTCCGGGCTCACCGGGGTGCACCTGGGCCAGTGCCTGGTCGGCCCGGATCAGACTGGCGCGCTGTCGCAGGTAGGCGGGGTCGAGCAGGCCGGCAACCGGGACGTCGACGTACGCGGGGTCGCCGATGTAGTGGTTGCGGTCGGCAAAGGCCAGACGGCTGGCTTCGGCGATCAGGTGCCAGGGCGCCGCTTCATCGGGCTGCAGCGTACCCAGGTTGAAATGCTCCAGCATGCCCAGGATCTGCAGTACGGTGATACCGCCGGAGGAGGAGGGCGGTGCGCCGCAGACCGTCCATTGCCGATAGGGTCGGCACAGCGCCTGGTGGTTGGCGATCCGGTAGCTGGCCAAGTCATCTGCGGTGATGTCACTGCCGCCCCAGCGGGCATCCTCGAGCCTGGCCAGCAGTTGTGTGGCGATGGGTCCCTGGTAAAACGCCTCCGGCCCCTGGCTGGCCAGCAGGCGGAGGGTCCGGGCCAGCTCCGGGTTGCGCAGGCGGGCGGGCTCGTCCAGTGCTTGCTGGCGAAAGTAACGCCGGGTATCCGCGAACAGGCGCAGGGACCAGTCCTGCTCAATCTGACGCTGCAGCCGAGCGGGCATGGCCACACCCTGCTCGGCCATTTCGATGGCCGGCACAAAGAGCTCCGCCCAGGGCAGCCGTCCATGCTCGCGATGGGCTGCAGCGAGCATCGCCACCAG
>JAESUC010000032.1 GCA_016763285.1 Pseudomonas sp. | reverse complement strand
TCCGCCAGCCAGTAGTGAGATTGCATTCGAGAGCCAGAAACTTGAAAAGGGACCAGAAGTTGATCTGGAGTGCTGCCAGCAAGCCAGGCTGATTGCACAGGACATGGCGGGCTATCTCGCACGGGGTGTCCCCCTGATCGAGATACACTCGCTGGTCAATGTCGAGGGCGTGGGGCAGGCCGAACTGACCGAGCTCGCCAACTTTGCGTCTGATCGGGTGCGGCTGGATATGTCTCCCGTTCGGGTCGGCAGTGAAGCCTACAAGGCATGTTCCAATGGTGTTTTCCTTGCCTGCCGGATGGGGGCGGCGGGCACGCAGGCAAGCAGCGGGAGCGGCTTTTGGGTCAACTCTACGGTGGTGATAACCAATGCGCATGTGGTCGAGAAGTGCAGCCGCATCTCCGTCGCCAATGACCTGCAAGCCGATTTGCTGTTCAAGGACGATACGAACGATCTAGCGGCATTGCGCGTCAACGGCACCTCCCAGAATCGGGCACGCATCCGTGGCAACACTGGCATACAGCAGGGTGAAAGCGTGGTGGCCGCCGGTTTTCCGCTGAGCGGCATCGTGGCAGACGATCTGAATATCACCAGCGGCATCGTGAGCGCCGTGGCCGGGCTGGGCGGTGACAAGCGCTTTGTGCAGATAACCGCCCCGGTGCAGCTTGGGAACAGTGGCGGCCCGTTGATCGATCAACATGGCCTGGTCATTGGCGTGGTGACGTCCAAGTTGAATGCCATCGGCATGGCTCAGCGCACCGGTGATATTGCTCAGAACGTCAACTTCGCCCTGAGTCTGGAAACCCTGACCAACTTCTTGGGGCAAAACCGCATCGCTTTCGACGTCGCCCCCAGCGATGGTGAGCCCATGTCGGTTACCGCGATCAGCCAGAACGCGCGCCGCTGGACCGTGCCCGTCAGCTGTGAGCCCTGAGTGCCAACACCCACAGTAGGGCCAAGCGCTGTGTTGGCCCATGCAGCGGCTTGCGTCCCTGTCACGGCCGCAGACGTACTTCCACGCGCTGGTTCTGCCGGGCGACGGCGTTCCAGTCACCGGCCAGCAGATAGCTGTCGATGATGGGGTAGTCGGTCCGTGGGGTGTTGCCTTGGGGTTCGTCGATCACCAGGCGAATAGGGCTGCCCTCGATCAGGGGATCACGGCTGGCAAAGCTGGCGAAGGCGGCGGATTTGAGCTGGCCGCTGCGCTGCAGCCTGGCCGCCTCACTACCAAAGCTGGCGCAGGCCGCCACTGGCAATGCATCCGGTGCCAGCACCAGATTGCCCTGTTCGTCCTCGATCATGCAGAAGCTGCCGGCATGGGCGGTCAGATGGATGCTGCCCTGAAAGCCGCCCTGATGCAGCATCTGCACCAGTTCATTGATGGCGTTCAAGCGCTGGTCGTCGAAGGGGGTAGCCCCCGGAGCAAACAGACCTTCACGATTGAGTGACCACTCCACGGCCTTGAGCAGTGACGCCTGCTCCTGAGCGCCACGGCTGCGTTGCTGCGCCAGGGCAGCGAGTAGCAGCTGGCTTGGCGCAGGGGCGGTGCTGGTCTCGTCAGTGATCGGCGGGCTGGCAGCCTCTGCATCGGCGTCATCGATAAGCAACAGCTTGTGGCCGCCCAGCACCAGTGCGGCGCCCAGAATCATGCCCCCCATAACAGACGGCCAGCGCCGTGGCGGAGCGTGTGCCTCCGGTTCGCGCAGCTCTTCCAGCAGGCTGGTCATGGCTGACTGAATACTGGTGTGCAGGCGTCTGCTCTGGGCCTCCAGGTGCGTTTGCAGCAGCTCGACCATGTGGTCGTCTGCCGCTTCGCGCGCCAACGCGGCGATTTCCTTGGCCGGGCTGAAAGGGTGCGCGTCGGGGTCGGGCAGGGGGGTATTGTCTGGCGTGGGCTCCAGCAGATGCAGGGATCTGAGCTTGGCCACCAGGTCCACGGACTGCACTTCCTTGGGCAGCACGCCGACCGCGCCAAGCGCACGGGCCTGGCCCAGGTAGAGTTCG
The DNA here is from genome assembly GCA_016763285.1 of Pseudomonas sp. Classification (GTDB taxonomy): domain Bacteria; phylum Pseudomonadota; class Gammaproteobacteria; order Pseudomonadales; family Pseudomonadaceae; genus Halopseudomonas. The sequence continues at coordinate 10,673 of JAESUC010000032.1, read as the reverse complement.
CCGCCTTCCTTGGAGGTGTACATCATGATCGGTATCAGCGCGGTGGCCGGATTGGCCTTGATGATGCGCACCGCTTCAAAGCCGTCCATGCCGGGCATCATGTGGTCCATGAAGATGGCGTGAGGCTTGTCGTGCAGCAGATACTCGAGCGCTTCCTCGGCGGAGGCGGCTTCGTCCACCGCGATGCCGTGCTTGATCAACTGGCGCTTGAGCACCAGGCGCGCCGAGCGCGAGTCGTCTACGACCAGAGCGCGTTTAGCGCCCATGGGAACTCCGGAGTCTGTGTAGCATTGTGCCGTCTGCGTGTTGTTTTTGTGTTTGTGGTCGGCATAGAAGGCTGGTCGCGTACGACCCTGTGCTACTGACGGATTAAGACCAAAAAAAGCGCTGTGATCTATCGCCCATACGGGCTAAAGCAGCGAGCCACCAGCGCCGCTGTGGTCGAGATGGAACTCGACCCTCCCGGGTGCCGGGTCTGATTGTCAGGTAACAATAAATCTGTCCCTTCCTTCCGAAAAAAGTGCTAATTCTGGCAACGGACTTATCGATGTTGGCGGCTGACCCCAACAGCGCCGCCTACCAGCTCGGGACAGAACAACAATGAAAACCGATTACCTCATCATAGGCAGCGGCGCCGTGGGTATGGCCTTTGCCGATACCCTGCTCGACGAAAGCGATGCGCACATCACGATTGTCGACCGGCACGCCAAGCCCGGCGGGCACTGGAACGATGCCTACTCCTTCGTCACGCTGCATCAGCCGTCGGCCTATTACGGCGTCAACTCCACCGAGCTGGGCAGCCGCCGCAAGGATGAAAGCGGCCCCAACAGCGGCATGTACGAGCTGGCGGGCGGGCCCGAGATCAACACCTATTACGACAAGCTCATGCAGCACCGCTTCCTGCCCAGCGGGCGCGTGAGCTACCACCCCATGAGCAACTACCTGGGCGACGGCCGCATCGTCTCGCTGCTGTCAGGCCATGAGACCCAGGTCACCGTGGGCAAGAAGACGGTGGATGCCACCTATATTTCCCCCAGCATCCCGTCCACCCACACGCCCAACTTCACGGTGGCCGATGGCGTGCGCATGATCGCACCGAACGCCTTACCGCAGCTCTGGTTGCAGCGCCAGGGCGAGCCGGTGCCGCAACGATTCTGCATACTGGGCGCCGGCAAAACGGCTATGGATGCCGCCGTCTGGCTGCTGCGCCATGGCGCAACACCCGAGTCCATTCAGTGGGTCATGCCGCGGGATTCCTGGTTGCTCAATCGCATGCAGACCCAACCCGGGCTGGAGTTTTTCGAGCACAGCATGGGCGGTGAGGCTGCCAAGCTGGCCGCCTTTGCCCAATCCAAATCCATTGAGGAGGTGTTCCTCAAGCTCGAGGCCCTCGGGCAGGTCATGCGTATCGACCCCGAGCACAACCCCACCATGTTCCACTACGCCACCATCTCCACGGGTGAGGTGGAGCTGCTGCGCACGATCAAACAGGTCATCCGCAAGGGTCGCGTACTCAGCATCGGGCCCGACGCCATGGTCCTGGCCCAGGGCGAGATGCCCATGGACCCCGGCACGCTGTATGTGGACTGCACCGCATCGGCCATCACCACAACCCGCACGGCGGGCCCGGTGTTCCAGGACGACCGCATCCATATCCAGCTGCTGCGCGCTCCGCTGGTGGCATTGAGCGCCGCGCTCACCGCCTATGTCGAGGTGCACGGCGGCGACGAGGCCAACAAGAACAAACTCTGCACGCCGGTGCCGTTCCCGCAGAACCTGGCCGGCTATGCCCGCGCCACCCACGCCAGCATGATGAACCAGTACCACTGGTCCCAGGACAAGGCCCTGCGCCAATGGATCCGCAACTCCAGACTCGACGGCTTTGGCAAGATGATTGCCGATCTGGACAAGGCAGATGCTGCAAAAATGGAAGTCATGGGCAGGCTGCGCACCAATGCCATGGCGGCGATTGCCAATATGCCGAGGTTGATGGGGTAGGGGAGACCCTGGTCGAGATGGAACTCGACCTTCCCAGCCTGAAAATCGATCCCTTTACCTGGAGACCGGTTGCAGCTAACGTCAGAGCCATCATCGTATTCACACAGGGACGCCATGAATACCAACCCCAGGTCCACCACCATGCAAGACTTCCCCAACGGCGCGGAAGCGACCGTCGCCATACTGGTCGATTGCGATAACGTCCCGCCGGAGATTCTGCCCTACGCCCTGCGCGTCGCTGCCCAGTTCGGGCGCGTTGCCTTGCGCCGTGGCTACGGCAATCACGCCACCCTGGCCAACCGTTGGCAGGAGGCTCTGGTACGGCAAGCATTCACACCGCACCTGCAGTACCAATATGCCTCCGGCAAGAACACCGCCGACATCGCCTTGGCGCTGGATGCACTGGAAGCCATGTTCGATCACCGCGCCGATACCTTCTGCCTGGTGACAAGCGATTCGGACTTTGCCTATCTGTGCCGCAAATTGCGCGAACGCGGCTCGCGCGTGTGCATAGTCGGCGAAGCGAAAACCCCGCAAGCGCTACGCAACGCCAGCGACCAGTTCTTTGAATGGACCGTTTCCGAATCCGATCCCGATACCACCACCGACACGGCAGAAAAGGCGCCCGCCAGAAAGGAGCCAGCAACCAAGGCCAAGAGCAAAAAAGCCGACCAGAGCAAGGAAGCAGCAAAGGAGCCGGTCAAAGAAACTGCCAAGGACGCCAACAAGCAACCGGTCAAGCATCGCCCACGCTTCGTGGTGGAAGCCGTATCGCTGCTGACCAGCGAATCCTCTGAAGGCAAGGTCGGCCTGGGCGCACTCGGCCAGTACCTCAAACGCACCGATCCGGCCTTTTCCCCCAAGACCTTCGGGCATTCCGGTCTGCTGGATATGGTCAAGACGTATGACTTGCTGGAATTGAAACAGGAGCCGGATTCAGGCTGGTATGTAGCCCTGGCGGATCAGAAGGGGAGTTGAGCGCTATCAGCGTGGACTCAAAGTGATCTGACCCCGATCACATATTGGCTTCCAGAATGCCCTGAACATCGATCTTCTTGAGTCCTTCATCAAAGATCGCTTGCCACTTCCGACCTTCGGAATTGTTTTTGAAGGCAATGTGCAGGTCCTTTTCGACAAGCAGCCTGTCGTTCATCTGCACACTATTCCTGACTCTCGATACCTGTGAATTGTTGGCGAGAAGGTACGCGAACACGTTGCTGTCGATGACTGCGACATCAATCCGCCCGGCTGCCACTTTCAAAACATTTTGCGCATCGGACGTAACCGTTGAGGTCTCGATATCTCCGGACGCGATCATGGCGTCGATCCGCTCGGTGTTCACGTAGTCCTGGACCACGCCGAGTCTGTAGCCTTTAAGATCTCCCGGGCTTTCCCACTCGATCGGATCGGTAGAACGCTGAACCAGACCCAAAGGGCCCGTACCCAACGGGTCGGAGAAAACGAACTCAGCTGACTCAAAAAGGTATTCAGGAAAGTAACCGATATAAGTGTCGCCCTTTTTGGTCAGAGCAACGGCCCTGGACCACGGAAAAAAATCGACCTCCAGGGTATGCCCCATCGCCTCGAACGCCGCTTTAGCAACGGCAACCGAGGCGCCTTGGGCTGGTAGATCGGGACCGGAATAAGGTGGCCAGTGAAGCGAGGTCAGTCTGAGGGTGTCAGCGATTGCCGTTGCTGAAAGAGCAGCAAACACCAAAGCGATAATGAACTGTACGAGTTTGGTTTTCATTAGGTGAACCTTCTGATCGGATTCAATTGAATCGCACAAGTGCCCGTTACAGTTCATTTACAGCGCGCATACCCAGCCGGGAGATCAGTAGTCGGCGAACTCGCCGTCGGCTCGTCGGAGCCCATCCTGGGCAGGCCATGAATCTCGGCACTAGAATCACCCCGCATCATGTCGATAGATCGCTCCGTTCAAACTATAGCTCATATGGAATGGAGACAGTCGCAGTCAATACCGCGACATGATCCGTGGTGAAGGCCAACAGATTCAGGCGGGGGGTCGCCGGCGCAGCTGAAGTCTTGTTTTTGCTCGCTTATCCTTCGGTCGGTATCGCCTCATTTTAGGGCACGATATGGTGGTTTTTGCGTAGCGGAAGGTTTACCTTTGAGGCAAGGCAAAAAGCCACTCTCAGGAGCCCATGGATGGCGCGTAAACGTAGTTCTTCGTTTGAAGATGTTGTTGTCGTTCTGTCCCGTCTGCCCTGGTGGGTCAGCCTGCTCATCGGTTTTGTCAGCTGGTTGATTCTCAATCCTATCGCCAACAGGCCTGTCGTCGTACCTGCCGGCGTGCAGATCCACGACATGTCCGGCGTGATGCTCAGCCAGCTCTGGCAAACCTTCGCCATGTTCGGCCAATACCTTATCCCCCTGGTATGTGTATTCGGCGCCATCGGCTCCGTAGTCGGCCGCCAGCGCCGCAAGAAGCTCCTTAACGACGTCCAATCCGCTACCCAGCCTGGCAAGACCATTGATGGCCTTAGTTGGCAGCAGTTCGAGCTGTTGATAGGCGAGACCTTTCGGCGCAAGGGATACAGCATCACCGAAACCGGCGGCAAAGGCGCCGACGGCGGTATTGATCTGATCTTGCGCAAGGACGGTGAAAAGTACCTGGTGCAATGCAAGCACTGGCGCTCGCTCAAGGTGGGCTTGCCGGTGGTGCGAGAGTTCTTTGGCGCCATGGCAGCGGAAGGTGCGGCCGGGGGTTATGTGGTGACCTCAGGGCAGTACACCAAGGAAGCCAAAGCCTTCGCCAGTGGCCGAAATATCGAATTGATTGACGGCGCTGGCCTCAAGAGCTGGATAGCGCAGCAGCGCACGACCAGAACACCCACGGTAGAAATAAAACCCCCGCCAGTAGCGCCCACCATGACGCCCGTCACCAACCAGGAGCCGGTATGCCCGGTGTGCAGCGCAGCCATGGTCAAACGGCTGGCCAAGCGCGGCGCTAATGCGGGTAATGCCTTTTGGGGCTGTTCAAAGTATCCAGGCTGCAAAGGCACGGTAAGCGGCTGATGTCTGAAGTGCAACTGAAGGAGAGCTGGTATGTACTCTGATTGGGATGATGCACCGGATCGCATAAGGCAGCGCAGGGGAGACAAGCCACCGCAGATAGCCCTGTGGATCACAGTTGTGGCTGCACTGTCCGCGGGCATTGCATACGCAGCGTTCAAGCCCAATCCGCCGCAATCAACCCCGCAGAGTGCAACCGTGCCCTCCGCTGCATCGATTGACACCCTTCAAACCCGGCTGGTGAACCCACCACTAGTTACCACCCAACAAACCAGTGCGCCACAGGCTTCTATCGAGTGGACCGACGACGACTATGATCGGCAGGTAGAACAGATGTACCGCGAAAGCCTCTCCGAAGAGTCCGAGGCCACGCCGAATTTAAAGCAGACCGTTTTCAACGATGCGAACTATGTTCCTGCAAAGCAGGTGAACACCATAGCAATGCGAAAGCCCGCTGCCTACGAGGCTCCGAAGGAGGAGGGGAAGATCCATTTTGGCGGGATCAAGCATGAGTCGCCGAATTGTTATCACCCGGCAGGCAGCATCGAATGCAGGCGGTTCAAGGCAGCGATGAAAAAGGCTCACCACCGACTCTGCCATAGCTGCAGCAATTGGAACTCATCGGCTTGCCGGCGGGCCGCTGCTTATAACCCGGCGGAGTGACACCGGGCGTGAATGAGAAGTATTGCTAGTTGCTAATAGCTAATCAGCCAGAGCTGGAATACTAGCACTATAAGTGAAGTGTCGAGATATGAAATGTGATCTAACCATAGTTACTTCTGAGGCATAAGACTCAAATTTTTTGAGGCCGTAATTAATCGTTTTCCGAAACCAACTGCGCGATTAGATTTAAGCTAATATTTTTAAGAAAGAGGTAGGCAAAATGGATAAGCTAAAAGAATTGTTGGAAAAGGGATTTTTACCAATTCAACTACCTCCCGGCTTCACGTCGCGGTCATATGCCGTGAAATATAAAAAATATAAACCCATATGGGAGTCAAAAAAGGCCCCGAGCACGAGGGCTGAAAGATTTTCTGTTGCCAGGTCATCCTATAATCGAAGAGTGACAAGCATTTTAAATCCAATAAGCTACCTCCTGTTGTCTAAAGAGATTGTGAAGTATTGGCCTAAAATTCAGAAGCATTATAAAAGGAGTAAGATTTCGCTTAGTACCCCACAGATATTTCCTGAGCTCCGCGCAATAAAAATAAGTAAGTTTAGTGAGTTATACGAAGCAAAAGTGATAAGGTCGACAGGCTACCGATATGTGCTGATAACAGATATCAACCGATTTTTTCCAAGCATATACACGCACACTATACCTTGGGCTCTGCATACAAAGGTTATAGCTAAGAAGAATAAAGAGAAAAACGCTCAATACTATGGAAATATATTAGATAATCGTTCCATGGGTGTTCAAGAGTGGCAGACTGTTGGTCTGCCTATCGGTCCGGACACATCTCATATAATAGCTGAGATAATTGGTGTGGCAATTGACCTGCAAATCAAAGATGCGCTAGGAAAGTGGCCAAGCGGTTTCAGGTACGTTGATGACTTTTATTTCTTCTTTGACACTAGAGACGAAGCTGAAGTTGCGTTGGCTGAATTGACCAAAGCAATCAGTAATTTTGAGCTGCAGATAAACCCATCGAAAACCAGAATCGTTGAGGTCAAGAGTCTAGTTGAAGAGTCTTGGAAGTATAGTTTGAAAAAGCTTTCAATTTCGTATGATAGGCGTGCGCAGAGAGACGATATTCACAATTACTTCGAAGCTCTTTTCGCACTGGAAAGTAAGTTTTTTGATGAGAGTTTGGTTAAGTACGGCCTAAAACAAATTTCGTCTCATATAATTAAGATGTCCAATTGGGATGTGTTTGAAGCATATTTGCTCAAGTGCGGGTTTAGTTTTCCAAATACTTTGCAGGTTATAGTTAATATTCTGTCGACCTATAATCGCCACGGATACAAATTAAATCTAAGTGCCATTGAGCGGTTTTGTAATACATTGGTTAAAATCCACGCTATATCTGACCATCACGGTGAGGTTTCATGGTTGTTGTGGATCTGTAAAGAACTAGGCTTGAATCTTAGGCGTGACGTGGTACGAGAAATCGAAGGAATGAGCAGCTCTGTGTGTGCACTAATAACGCTGGATCTATATTATTCAGGAAAAATCAAAACCAACCTCAGAGTAGACTATCTAAAGCAATATTCAAATAAAGAAGCCTTGTATGGTTCCGCTTGGCTTCTTTCGTATGAAGCCGGGCGGCGAGGATGGTTAAAAAATAATAATCACGCCTATATACAAAATGATGAGTTCTTTGGTCCTTTGTTAAAGGAAGGCGTTTCGTTCTATGATGAATCAATGAAGTGCAGTCCGATTTTCGATTTCAAAGCGGGTGCTCTTGAAGGTATTGATCTGAATAGTTTCTTTGACAGGGATTCAAAGATTGAGGTTCATTTTGATTTTGATGATATGGACGAAGAATATTTTGACTCTGATCATTCCGACGACGACGACGACGACGACGACGATGAGGATGAGGATGAGGATGAGGATGGCGATATTTTCGAGTAAAAAACAATGTGCGATCTTAGATGCATATGTAACGGTTTTTTTGAAATAACTTGTTAAGTTGTGGGCGTATTGAGGAGGTCTGGGGTGCAAAAAGGACGATATTATCTAGGTAGGGTCGTTAAGATAAACCTAGACCAAGAAAGATTGATTGGCGCAATCAAGAGCTCTCCGACTATCACAGTAGGTAAGTTTGACTGGACTATTACCGACGTTGTTCATGATCAGGTGGGAAAAGATACATTTGTTTTTGGAAAGCTAGCAAAGTATGCAAGAGAAGGACACGCAAAAGTCATCGATGAAGATAGCCGGTCGCAGGTCGATGCTGACGTGCCAAACTTGCTCGAAGCTAGTTCATCATTTGTGTATTTACCTAGCTGCTCTGGTATCGCTTTCCTGCACGTGTGGAACGGAATTCAGGAAGATGTTTTCCCTAGAAGGTTCAAGTCGGTAATTGAAGCTGCATTTGACAGTTTTTTTATCGCTTGTGATGTTGAGCCGGTTTCAGATTATAGAGCGTTTACTACACGCTTAAAGAAGCTAAATTACTTTATAGAACTATCCGCAACGGTTTATCCCCCTAATCCGCTTTTTGGAAGATTATGGAGTAGTTTGAATGATTACATCGAAAGGCGGAATGCGTCAGAGGTCACTGTTAAGGAGCAATCTTCTAAAGTTAAGGGCTTGAATTCGAATATTATCGGGCTTATGGATCATATCATGGAAACCTCAGATTATATTCCTAGTGAAGCGCCGGCAATTGCAGACGCAGCTATATTAATGGCCGCAGACGGCTATGGTAGGGGTAAGGTCGTTGGAATTGAGGATGGCGGTGATGAGGTGGTGATAAAAACAAGCGATACTCAAAAAAGCTTTCTGTATTCCAAGGAGCCGATTCCGTTCGAACTTGCGGTGAAAGCGAAGAATCAGTTTGACAAGATTTCAACTGATCGAGATATGCGACATTGATTAGGCTAATTTACTATGTTAGGGCTTTTGTGGTCAGTGTCGAGCTGCTGTTGCTTGGCCTAAGTCTCGCGTTGTTCAATATTTTTCATGGCTATTTTGAAGCTAATTTTCTAGCAATCTCGTTCGATGAAGAAGCTGTTAGATGGGCAGCGGTTCTTCCTGTAGGAGTTGCGGTTTGGACATTTAAGGAAGGGGTTGGAGTTATTTTTCCGGACGAAAAGACATCAAAGTCGTTGCATGAATGGCCGGACTATTGGAAGTTGAAGGTTCATTTTGATATAGGGATATTTAATAACTTTTTCTATCTGTTACCTTGTTTTGTAGTCTGGTTCACAGGGGCGCTCGACAGTGTGGAGGGCGCATGGGTGTTCGTTACATTCTTTGGGGCGTTGCTGGTAAACGCATTCAGCTTCTATAAAGCTAAAATTGTCATAAGAAGCCTCTTACTTCGTGTAAACGTATAATTCAAAGGCTGTTTCGCAGGTAACCGGGATCAGATGAACATTTCTGCCGAGCCGGTTTGCATGAAGCTGAGGGTCAGATACCCTCTTGAAACTCAAGCTTGGATAGAGCAATTCGTGCATCAAATGGCTGTCCTGATTTCACTACACCGTAAATCAGATGGACTAGCTTACGCATGCTCGCGCCTACGATAGCTTTAGCTGTCAGGCCCCGAGCCTCGAGACGCTTAGCCATGGCTATCACGACCGGGTTGTATCGCTTGGCAACCATACCAGGCATGAAAAGCGACTTCCGGGCAGAGGCGTGGCCTGCTCTGGATAGACGGCTGCGACCGTTGATGGATGAACCAGACTGTTTTTGGCGCGGGGTGACTCCTATAAACGCTGCCAGCGCCTTTGCATTGTGGAATCGGCGGACGTCCCCGATATAAGCCAGGAACTGAGCTGCTGCTCTGCGACCTATTCCGGGAATGCTTTCAATCAGCTCAGCATCCAGCCTGAGCTCAGGATTCCCATCGATGTGATCATCAATTTCTGACTGACCTGCCCCCAATAAAGCGGTAAGGCCTTGCACATGCCCCGGTTAGTTTTATTACGCGATCACATGGAATACAGCGATACGCTTGCCCTGTGGTTGCATCAACATTTCGCCTACGAATTCAGTTCGCAGCCCCTTGTTGATTGGCAGAGAGAGTTTGGCGACGGGCAAAGCAATGGGAATTGGCAAACCTTGATCGCCCTGGAAGATGGCGAGCTTTTGGGTGGGGCATCACTCGCCAGGGATGATTTGCCCGAGCGTCCGGAGCTGGGACCCTGGCTCGCATGCGTTTTTGTTGCCCCGCAGGCACGGCAGCGCGGCTTGGCCGAGCAGCTGATCGAGGGCGTTTATGCCCTAGCCCGAGCCAAGGACTATGAGCGACTGTACTTGCACACCCACGATCGGGGTGAGTATTACGTCAAGCGCGGCTGGGAATATATGGAGCTTTTCCATGCCTGGGGCAAGGACCACTGGTTGATGCACCGAAAGCTTTAGTCAGCAGGGTTCGTTCCCCCTGGCTGAGGTTGGATGATCGGTCCTCCATGAACCCAGAGTAGAAGTGCAGCAATTTCCCGCAGCGGGCGTGGGCGGGGTTGATGGCCTTGAGCGTTTCGGGTGCGCAGCGGGTGACCGTGTCGCGTTGGTAGTGGGATCGACGCTTCCCGACATCCAACTGTCATTCTGATTCTCTACCATGCAAGATCCGCACATACTTGATCGAGAAGTCTATGGACCTTGATGACAGCGAAATCATGCAGCGGATCAGCGATGATCTGCTCGACAGCCATGATGAAGAATTCGAACTGGAGTTGGAAGATCATCTGTTCGCACAGGTGCCCGGCATGGCTCCGGCAAGACTGTCTCCAGAGGAAGCGCTGACTCGCAAAGTTGCGCGGCAGCGTTATTTCAGAGAGCTATTTCGATTGCAGATCGAACTGGTCAAGTTGCAGGACTGGGTAGCCGACACTGGCCATAAGGTGGTCATACTGTTTGAGGGGCGAGATGCTGCCGGCAAAGGTGGCGTTATCAAACGTATTACCCAGCGTCTCAACCCGCGTATCTGCCGCGTGGCCGCGTTGCCTGCACCCAATGAGCG
>JAESUC010000031.1 GCA_016763285.1 Pseudomonas sp. | reverse complement strand
TGTTCGTCGCAACTGGATCTTGGGCCGAATGCTCAGTCTTGGCAATATAGACCAGCAGGCCTATGACGAAGCAATCGCCAAACCCATAAATCCGACGAAATACGAGGCCAAGCCCGAACTCGAGGCTCCCTATGTGGCAGAAATGGCCCGGCTGGAGATGGTCGAGCGCTTCGGGGAGGACGCGTACACCAGCGGCTATCACGTGTACACCACTGTTGACAGCGAGCTGCAGCGGCTGGCGAACCGGTCCTTGCGCGAGGGCCTGATGGAATACGATCGGCGTCATGGTTACCGCGGCCCCGTGGCGAGCAATCCCGACGCCACACCAGACAAATGGGATGCCCTGCTCAAACCCTATCGTCAGATGGGCGGACTCTACCCGGCGATAGTAACGGCGGTGGACACCGGCAAGGTGCTGATTCAGCTACGCGGAGGCGCGCTGGGTGAAATTGCCTGGGAGGACATGCGCTGGGCTCGAAAGCACATCAATACCAACAGCCTCGGACCCAATCCCCGCGCCCCGGCGGAGGTCCTCAGTGTCGGCGACATCATTCGGGTGATCCCCACGGAAGAGACCAACTATCGCCTCGCACAAATTCCTGACGCACAGAGCGCTCTGGTAGCTGTCTCACCGGATGATGGCAGCATCCAGGCACTGGTCGGCGGGTTCGCCTTCGAGCAGAGCAAGTACAACCGGGTAACGCAGGCACGGCGGCAGCCTGGCTCCAGCTTCAAGCCTTTCCTTTACAGCGCTGCACTGGACCACGGCTACACCCCGGCCAGCCTGGTCAACGATGCCCCGCTGGTGGTGGATGACGGGCACATGGAGGAGGCCTGGCGCCCACGCAATTCGGGCGGCGATTTCCTTGGCCCGATCAGGCTGCGCGAGGCGCTGTATCGCTCGCGCAATCTGGTCTCGATCCGCCTGTTGCAGGATATTGGCGTCGATGAGGCACTTACCTACATCGAACGCTTCGGCTTCAGTCGCAGTGAGCTCCCGCGCAACCTGTCTGCTGCCCTCGGCACCCCCGAGCTGACCCCGCTGCAGATTGCCCAGGGCTACACCACCATTGCCAACGGTGGCTATGCTGTAAAACCCTATCTGATCGAACGGATCGAAGATCATCAGAACCAGATCATCGACTTCGCCCGACCCGCTGCCACTCCGGCAACAATCGAGTTGCATACCGAGCGAGCCGAGCGCTATCGGGAGCTGGCCGTGTTGCCCGAGACCGAGATACCGGCAGCCGAGCGGGTGGTCGACCCGCGTACTACCTACCAGCTGACCAGCATGCTCAAGGACGTGATTACCCGCGGCACCGCAGCGCGGGCCCGCGCGCTGAACCGTCCGGATCTTGCCGGCAAGACCGGTACCACCAACGAGCAGAAGGACGCCTGGTTTTCCGGCTATAACGGAGATCTGGTCGCTACGGTCTGGGTCGGTTTCGACCAACCTGCAACACTGGGCCGCAGAGAATACGGTGGAACTGCAGCATTGCCCATCTGGATGAAATTCATGGCAGAGGCGCTGGAAGGCCGTCCCGAAAACAGTCAGCCGTTGCCTGACGGACTGGTCAACGCTCGAATTGATCCGGCTACCGGTCGCACCGCGCGACCGGGCAGTGATAACGCCTTGTTCGAAGTATTCAAGGAAGAGGATGCGCCCCCTTCGTTCAACGAGCTGGACGCCGGCGGCTATACCAGCGAGGGCGCCGTTACCCCACTGGAGCTGTTCTGAGCGAGAGCCGACACCTGCTCGCGCAGCCATCGATTCGCCGGATCATGTTCCGCGGTCTCGTGCCAGTACAGGCTCAGACCGATCGAGGGTAGTGGCAAGGGCATCGCCAACAGGCGATTGGGCAGGGCCACGTTGACCAGCTCGGCGTGGCGGCGCGACATCGTCAACAACAGATCGCTCTGCGCCACGACCAGGCTCGCAGCCTGATAGTTCTGACACTGCTGCACGACCTTGCGCATCAGACCCAGATGCCCCAGCGCCAGATCCTCGAAAGACAGACCCCGACGCCAGGAAGCGACGGCAATATGCTCGCTCTCAAGGTAGCGCTCGGTCGTCAGCTCCCCGGTGAAGTCGGGCCCGGCCACTACACACAAGGGCTCGGCGAGCAGTTGCCGCTGACGCAGGTTGGCGTCTGCCGGCCGGGCTATCTGCACCGCCAGGTCGACACGGCCAGCGGCCAGTTCCAGCTTCAGCTCCGACCAGCGAATGCCCGCTGTCCTGATCTTGCAGCGCGACGCGTAGCGGCGCAGTTGCCCCAACAGCGGCGGCAGCAGCACAGGCTCCAGTTGCTCGGGCAGACTCAGCGTGAAGGTGCGCTCATCGCGTGCAGGGTCGAAGTCCTGCAACCCCTCCAGACTGCGCTGCAGGCGCGCCAGACTTTCGCTGATCCCGGGTGCCAGCCGCTGTGCCAGCACTGTCGGGGTGACCCCGCGCCCTTCGCGCAGGAACAGTGGATCGGAGAAGTGCTCGCGCAGGCGGGCCAGGGAATGACTGACCGCCGACTGACTGACATGCAGAACCGCAGCCGAGCGGGTCAGATTGCGCTCACGGAAAATCACCTCGAATACGCGAAAAAGATTCAGATCCATGCGAGCAATGGATGGCAAAGCATTCATTTCATTCATATCAACCCCCAGATAAAACCGCAAAAGCCCTTACAGCACTGAAACATCCCTCACATTATTAACCATATTCATGGTTACTGATGAATAAGCTTCGCTTCTTCTCGCGACCGTCCAGACATAAGCTGCCAGCACAGGATCGATAATCGACGAGGACCCGGTGATGCACGAGAACGACTATCTGAGAACGCTAGGGGCGCTGCAGGAAAAGGTCTGGCCCAGGGGCGCGCCCCAGACCCCGCAGTACCCGTTGGGCGAGGTGCCATTGACGACCTATCTGCAGCACTGGGCCAGCACCTGCCCGGAGAAGACGGCGATTCATTTCTACGGCCACGAGCTCAGCTACGCCCAGCTGGATGACCTGAGCAGCCGCTTTGCGGCCATGCTGATTGAGCAGGGCATCAACTCAGGCGACCGGGTCGCAGTGTTCATGCCCAACTGCCCGCAACTGCATATCGCGTTCTACGGCATCCTCAAGGCCGGGGCAATACACGCGCCGGTCAGCCCCATGGCCAAGGGCATGGAGCTGAGCTACCAGCTCAAAGATAGCGGCGCCACCGCCATTGTCTGTTTCGACCAATTGTTGCCCGTGGTGCGCGAAGTGCGCCGTGAAACCGACCTGCAATTGGTCATCAGCACCAGTCTGTCCGAGCTCTGTCCTGCAGCCCCGCCCATCCCGGTTCCGGATCTGCTACAGGCGCCCAAGATGCCGGTCAGCGACAGTATCGATATGCTTCCGGCGCTGGCAGAGCAGCAACCAGCTGCAGCTCTGCCCGAGCTACGGCTCGACGCTATCGCTGCGCTGAATTACACCGGCGGTACCACCGGTCTGCCCAAGGGCTGCATTCATACCCATGGGGACATGCTGTATACCTGCGCCAGCTTCATGCCCGTGGCGCTCGGTCTGGATTCTGACAGGGTAAGCCTGAACTTCATGCCTGAATTCTGGATTGCCGGCGAGAACGCCGGATTGCTCTTTCCGGTGTTTGCCGGCACGACCATGGTCCTGCTGACTCGCTGGGACGCGCTGGCGTTCATGAGCGCAGTGCAACATTACCGCGTCGGACACACCGGCCTGCTGGTCGATAGCGCCTCCGAAGTGCTCGATCATCCCCGCGTCGACGAGTTCGACTTCAGCTCCCTGGAGGTCACCAGCTGCGTGTCCTTCATCAAGAAACTCACACCCGAATATCGCCGCCGCTGGCGCGCCCTGACCGGCTGCACCCTGTTCGAGACCAGTTTCGGCATGACCGAGACGCATACCTGCGATACCTTTACCGCAGGTATGCAGGATGACGACTTCGATCTGCGCTCGGCACCGACCTTTGTCGGCCTGCCCGTACCGGGGACGGAGTTCAAGGTCTGCGATTTCGCCACAGGCGAGTTGCTGCCATTGGGCGCCGAAGGCGAACTCTGCGTGCGCACACCCTCGCTGCTCAAGGGCTACTGGAACAAGCCCGAGGCCAGTGCCGAGGCCCTGCGCAACGGGTGGCTGCACACCGGCGACAGCGGCGTGATCACCGAACAGGGCCATATACGCTATCTTGGCCGACGCAAGGAAATGCTCAAGGTCAACGGTATGAGCGTGTTCCCCAGTGAGCTGGAGGCCATGCTGGGCCAACACCCGGACATCCTCGCATCGGCGGTGATTGGCCGCGACGACGAACACCGCGGCGAGATGCCGCTGGCCTTCATCGTCGCCAAGCCGGGCAGCGGTCTCACCGCCGAGACCTTGCAGCAGTGGTGCAAACAGGTCATGGCCGTCTACAAGATACCCGAGATACGCCTGGTCGAGTCGCTGCCGATGACAGCGACCGGCAAGGTCAAAAAACAGGAACTGCAGGAATGGATCTGATATGAGCTTCAAGAGTCTGCTGATCGCCAACCGTGGCGAAATCGCCATTCGCCTGGCCCGCGCCGCCACCGAGCTGGATATCCGCACGGTCGCCATCTACGCCGAGGACGACAGCCAGTCCCTGCATGTGCGCAAGGCCGACGAGGCCGTTGCCTTGCAGGGCCGTGGCGCCGGCGCCTACCTGGACGAGGGTCAGATCATTGCCATTGCCCAGGAAAAAGGCTGCGACGCAATTCATCCCGGCTACGGCTTTCTCAGCGAGAACGCCGACTTTGCGCGCCGCTGCCAGGCTGCCGGAATTGTCTTTATCGGTCCCGATGCCTCGGTGCTCGATACCTTCGGCGACAAGGCCAGCGCCCGCCGCCTGGCCCGCGAATACGGCGTACCGTTGGGCCAGGGCACCAACGAAGCCACCACACTGGAGCAGGCGCGCACCTTCATGCGCGAACAGGACGGCGGCCCGGTCATGCTCAAGGCCCTCTCCGGGGGTGGCGGGCGGGGCATGCGGGCGGTCCACAGCCTGGATGAGCTGGACGAAGCCTATGCCCGCTGCGCCTCCGAAGCCCAGGCGGCCTTTGGATCAAGTGAACTCTATGTCGAACGCCTGATCCGCAACGCCCGGCATATCGAAGTCCAGGTAATTGGCGACGGCACCGAGGTCAGTCATGTATGGGAACGCGAATGCACTCTGCAGCGCCGCAACCAGAAGCTGCTGGAGATCGCTCCCAGTCCGAGCCTGGCGCCGGCGCTGCGTGAGAAACTGCTGCAAGCGGCTCTCACCCTCGCCGCAGCGGTTGGCTACCGCGGCCTGGGCACCTTCGAGTTTCTGGTCGATGAAGACGCAGGCGATTTTGTTTTCATGGAGGCCAACCCGCGGATTCAGGTCGAACACACCGTGACCGAGGCCGTTACCGGACTGGATCTGGCACAGTTGCAGATACGGCTGGCCGCCGGCGCGACCCTGCGCGAACTGAATCTCACACAATCCGAGATCCCCCTTGCACAGGGCTTTGCCGTGCAATTGCGGGTCAATCTGGAAACCATGGCCGCCGATGGCAGCGCGCGTCCAGCTGGCGGCACGCTGAGCGCCTATGAGCCGCCCAGCGGCCCTGGCATCAGGGTGGATGGCTACGGCTATAGCGGTTATACCACCAGCCCGAGTTTCGATTCGCTATTGGCCAAGGTGATTGTTCACGCCAAGGCTGATTACCCCGCGGTGCTGCGCCGTGCCTACCGCGCCCTCTGCGAGTTCCGGCTGGAGGGCGTCAGCAGCAACCTGAGCTTTCTGCAGAACCTGCTTGGCAACCCCCAGGTGCAGGCTAACGAGGTCACCACCGGGTTTATCGAGCAGCATGCCGGGGCGCTGATCGACAACAACTCTCACCCCAGCCTGTTCTTCAGCCCACAGGCTGCCGACACGGCGCAAAGCGCCCAGGCAACCGTCGCACCGCCTGGCACCGAGCCGCTGAACGCGCCAGTGCAAGGCGTACTTGTGGCACTGTCGGTTCAGGCCGGCGACGCCATTGCCGTCGGCCAGCAGGTGGCCGTGATGGAATCGATGAAGATGGAATTCGAGGTCAAGGCCACGCAAAGCGGGATTGTGCGCGAGCTGCTGGTCGAGCCCGGCGCGAGCCTGTTCGAAGGCAGCCCGTTGTTGTTTATCGAGCCGGCCGAAGTCGCTGCCAACCAACAACAGAGCGAAGAGCAGGTCGACATCGCGCATATCCGCGCCGATCTGGCCGAGGTGCTGGAACGCCAGGCCGACCTGACCGATGAGCGGCGTCCGACGGCGGTAGCCAAGCGGCGCAAGACCGGCCAGCGCACTGCCCGGGAGAACCTGGCCGACCTGCTCGATGAAGGCAGTTTCAAGGAATACGGCGGCATGGCCCTGGCTGCGCAACGCGGACGGCGCACCCATGAGGAATTGCTGGCCATGAGCCCCGCCGATGGCCTGGTCAACGGCATCGGCACGGTCAATGCCGACCTCTTCGGCGAACATGCCAGCCGCTGCATGGCCCTGTCCTACGACTACACCGTGTTCGCCGGCACCCAGGGCGTGATGAACCACAAGAAAACCGATCGCATGCTCGATCTGGCGGAAAAATGGAAACTGCCGGTGGTGTTCTTTACCGAAGGTGGCGGTGGTCGTCCCGGCGATATCGACAAGGTCGGCGTGGCCGGCCTGGATTGTACGACATTCATGCGCATGGCCAGCCTCAGCGGTCAGGTGCCCCTGGTCGGGGTCGTTTCCGGTCGCTGCTTCGCCGGCAACGCCGCGCTGCTGGGTTGCTGCGATGTGGTGATTGCCACCGAAAACGCGACCATTGGCATGGCCGGACCGGCCATGATCGAGGGTGGCGGGCTGGGTACTTACACCCCCGAGCAGGTTGGTCCCACCAGCGTTCAGGGCCCCAACGGTGTGGTTGATGTGGTGGTCGCCGATGAGGCCGAGGCCACACGGAAAGCCAAACAGTATCTGGCCTACTTCCAGGGCGACATGAAGAGCTGGGAGACCGCCGACCAGCGCGAGCTGCGCCACCTGATTCCGGAAAATCGTCTGCGGGTGTATGACATCCGCCAGGTGATCGAGACCCTGGCTGACAGCGGCTCGGTACTGGAGCTGCGGCGCCAGTTCGCGCCGGGCATGATCACCGCTTTGATCCGGATCGAGGGCCGCCCGTTCGGCCTGATCGCCAACAACCCGATGTATCTGGGCGGCGCAATAGACGCCGTTGGCGGTGACAAGGCTGCACGCTTCATGCAGCTGTGCCAGGCACACGGCCTGCCGATGGTGTCGCTGTGTGACACCCCCGGCTTCATGGTCGGTCCGGAAGCCGAACAGCAGGCGACCGTGCGACATGTCTCGCGCATGTTCGTCACCGCAGCCAGCTTGCAGATCCCGTTCATGACGGTGGTATTGCGCAAGGGTTACGGCCTCGGCGCGCAGGCCATGGCCGCCGGCAGCTTCCAGGCACCGCTGTTCACCATCGCCTGGCCAAGCAGCGAGTTCGGCGCCATGGGTCTGGAAGGCGCCGTGCGCCTGGGCTATGCCAAGGAGCTGGCAGCGATCGAGGATGAGGCCGAGCGCAACGCCCTCTACGAGAAACTGGTCGCCGAGCTGTACCAGCGCGGCAAGGGCGTGAGCATGGCCAGCTTCCTCGAGATCGACGCGGTCATCGATCCGCTGGAAACCCGCGAATGGCTTCTGCGTGGTCTCAACTCGGCACCCGCCGAGTCCCTGCGCAAGGGGCTGCGTCCCTTTGTCGATACCTGGTAGGGCTTTGCCATGCGCCTGAACCGCTGCAGCAAGGCGGAGGTTCAGGTACCTGGCTGCAGTTGGTGAAACGGCAATAACCGATCTGCGGGAGGCAGCAGTGCCGCCTCATGACCGAGATAAAGCGCCGTGCGCCCCGCCAGCCAGGGCTCGATTCGGGTCATGATTCGCTGGCGCGTCGCCGCATCCAGTCCGCTGAAGGGCTCGTCCAGGATGAGGACTGGCGCATCCTTGAGCAATACCCTGGCCAACGCCAGGCGTCTGCCTTCGCCGCCCGAAAACTGCTTACCCGATTCCCCCACCCAGGTATTGATCCCGGCAGGCAGGCTGCGGACCAGCTCGGCCAGATCAACCATCTCCAGCGCCTGCCATAGCTGCTCGTCACTCGCCCGCGGATTGCCCAGCAGCAGATTGCTGGCGATGCTGTCGTGCAACAGTTCGGTGTGCTGGGTCAGATAGCCGATCTGTGCGCGCCACTGCGTCAGCGAGACGGCCTGCAGCGGCGTATCGTCGATCAGCAGCCGACCTGCATCGGGGTCGATCAATCGCGCCGCAAGGGCCGCAAGGGTCGACTTGCCACAGCCGGAGGGGCCGATCACCGTCAGACTTTTACCTTCTTCAATGGTCAGATCCAGCCCCTTGAGCCCCGCATGCAGAACGCTGACGCCCTCCCAGCGCAGGGCCAGGCTTGCTGGCAGCGCAGCCGGCAGCTCTGCTTCCATGATGGTCGAGCTCATCGCCGTTTGCTCGTTCAGTCGCCGGGCGGCCGCGAGCGTGCCGCCATACTGGGCAAAGGCCGCGGGCAGTCCGGCGAAGCCTTCGCTCAGAGCCATCAGGGCCAGGGGAATCATGACCATGACCGGACCGGACAGCAGCCCGGCAGCATGCGCCTGCATGGCACCAGACAGACCGAGGACAACCGCACCCAGGATGCCGAGGATAGCCAGCGCCTGGCCCAGGGCAATGCGCCCCTGCAGGGCAAGCTGGTCATCCAGCATGCGCCGACTGTGTTCGAGCAACTGCTGGCGGTGCCCTTGCAGAGTGCCGGCGGCGGAGAGCTCAGCCAACCCCTGCAGCTGTTCAATGGCCTGCACGCGCAGACCGTCCAACTGCTCCACCCGGCTGGCGCTCAAGCGCAGGCCGATAACGGCCATACCCAGTGTCAGCGCCAACAGCAGGCCGAGCAGCAGCAAACCCACCAGCAGCGCCAGGGAAAGCTGGAAAACTGCAATAAGCCCGCACACCAGCAGGATACCCAGCAGGGCCACCAGAGGAGGCGCCAGCAGGCGCAGATACAGGGTATCCAGCGTATCGATATCTGCAGTCAGACGATTGAGCCATTGGGCCGCGCGCAGCCGCGCAAGCGTCGCCCCGTCCAGCCTCGCCAGAGCGGCAAAATGCCGACCGCGCAGATCAGCCAGCAGCCCCAGCACCGTGTTGTGGTTGAACACCCGCTCGCCATAGCGCGCCACTGTGCGTGTCAGGGCAAAGAAGCGAATGCCACCCCCGGGCATGTAGACGTCAAACATCACCCGCTGCCCGGCGGCCCACAACAGAGCAGTAACGCCGGTAGCGGTAATGAACCAGCCGGACAAAGCCAGCAGACCCACCGCACTGAACAGGGTCAGGGCCAGGAGCAGGCCGCCCACCCAGAGACGTCCGCGGCGCTGGCCGATCAGCTGCAGCCAGGGTTGCAATTCAGACATCTGCAAGCCTCCCCGCGTCCAGGTGCATACAGCGGTCTGCCAGCGCCATCAGAGCCGGGTGGTGTGTTGCCATGACCACGGTCTTGCCGCTGCCCGAGAGGGCACGCAGCGCCTCTATCACCTCTGCCTCGCTTTCGGCATCCAGGCTGGCGGTCGGCTCGTCCAGCAGCACCAGCCGGGCAGCGGAGAGCCAGACCCGCGCCAGGGCCAGGCGTTGCCCCTGGCCACCGGACAATCCCCGCCCGCCTTCACCCAGTGGCGTATGCAAGCCCTGTGGCAGGCTGCGCAGCAGGGGTCCCAGGCCCACGGATTCGACGGCATGCTGCATGTCGCTGTCCAGAACATGAGGAGCAGTCAGGCGCAGGTTGTCGGCCCAGCTACCCTGGATCAGCCATGGTCGCTGGCCGAGCCAGGCCACGGGCTGCTGCGTCGGCAGCTGGCCAAACAGGTTGATATGGCCTGATTCCGGTTCAACAAAGCCCGCCAGGCAGTGCAGCAGGCTTGACTTGCCCGCGCCCGAAGGGCCGACCAGGGCGACAATCTCACCCGGGGCCACCTGCAGGCAGATACGCTCCAGCACCCGACCGCGGCCCGGATAGGACAGAGACAGAGCCTCCACCCGAATACCGTCGACGGCAGCTCCTGCTGCAAGACTGGCCATCGGGGCCCACCCGGTAGCTTCCGCCTGCAGTGCGGCCAGCCCATCGGCCGCGCCCAGTGCCGCCGCCCGGTCATGGTAGGCCTGGGCCAACGTGCGCAGGGGCTGGAAGAACTCCGGCGCCAACAGCAGGATGAACAGACCGGAAAACAGGGTCAGCTCGGCGGCCGGACCATACTGGATATAACCCAGCAACCCAAAGCCGATGTACATCGCCGCTACGGCAATGGCTACCGAAGCGAAGAACTCGAGTACCGCCGAAGACAGAAACGCCACCCGCAACGTGCGCATGGTGACGGCACGATAACGCTCGGCAGCGGCTTCGACCGATTGCGTCGCGGCGGCCACCTGGCCAAACAGCTGGAGGCTGGTCAGGCTGCGCACCCGATCGAGGAAATGACCGGCCAGGCGACCCGCTTCCAGCATGTGTTGCTGGCTTATCTTCTCCGCACTCATCCCCACCAGGGCCATGAAGAGCGGGATCAGCGGTGCGGCGAACAGCAGGAACAGCGCCGCCAGCCAGTTGAGCCAGAACACCAGTAGCAGGATCATCAACGGGGCGATCAGCGCCAGCCACTGCTGCGGCAGATAGCGGGCGAAGTAGCCATCCAGGGCCTCGACCTGCTCGACCCATTGATTGGTCAGCGTCGCGCTGGAGCGGTCTGCCAGGCGAACCGGGCCCAGAGCGGCCCAATGGGTAGCCACCTGGCTACGCGCCTGCTGCCGCACCCGTACGCTGGCGTGTTGCCCG
This sequence comes from Pseudomonas sp., assembly GCA_016763285.1. Lineage (GTDB taxonomy): Bacteria > Pseudomonadota > Gammaproteobacteria > Pseudomonadales > Pseudomonadaceae > Halopseudomonas. The sequence goes on along the minus strand of JAESUC010000031.1, from coordinate 5,272 downwards.
CAACGCTCCTGCGCCGCCTGGGAAATGGCGCGCAAACCTATTGCCAGAACCAGAACCATGAGCAGCCACAGCAGATCCTGGATTGGCTCCTGGCGCACCAGGACGGCGTGAACAAGCCAGGCGATCAATCCCATCTGGACCATGATGCACAGGGTCTGCAGCACCCCCGCCAGCACCGACCCGAGCAACCAGGGGCGAACCTGCAGCCCCTGTCGCTTCAACCAGTCGCGGCTTCGCCTGCCGGACTCAGTGATAGCCTTCACCCACCCGGACCTTGCCGCGGAATACCCAATAGGTCCAGGCGGTGTAGGCCAGAATGATCGGGATCACGAACAACATGCCGAGGAGCAGAAACAGCTGCGACTCCGGCGCCGAGGCTGCATCCCACAGGGTGAAATTCGGCGGGATAACATAGGGCCAGCGAGTCCAGAGCAGGCCGAAGTAGGTGGCCGCAAACATCGACATCGTGGCGATGAACGGCAGCGACTGCTTGCGTTTGCGCAGACCGCTCCAGACCTGGTAAGCGAAGAACAGTGCCAGCAGCGGGAAGATCCAGATCCAGCGTATGACCGCGAACCAGCGCTCGAAGGCAGCCGGATCCACGGACGGGGTCCAGATGCTGATGATCGCGAACACCGCCAGTACGGCACACAGCAACCAGGGCGCCAGACCGTAGGCCCACTCCTGGATATAGCCCTCGGTTTTCATGATCAGCCAGGTACAGCCGAGCAGCGCGTAGCCCGCCATCAAACCCACACCGGTCGTCACGGTAAAGGGCGTCAGCCAGTCAAACGCGCCGCCGGCATAGGCCAGGCCTTCTGTTTCATAGCCCTGGATATAGGAGCCCACCACGACGCCCTGGGCGAAGGCCGCCAGAAACGAACCTCCAGCGAAGGCCCAATTCCACAGGTAGCGCGAACTTTTCGCCTTGAAGCGGAATTCGAAGGCGACGCCACGGAAAATCAGGCCCGCAAGCATCAGAAAGACGCCGATATACAGCGCCGGCAACAGGATCGAATAGACCAGCGGGAAGGCCCCCAGCAGACCTGCTCCGCCGAGTACCAGCCAGGTCTCATTGCCATCCCAGACCGGCGCCACCGAATTCATCATGACATCGCGGGCGTCCTCATCCGGGGCGAAGGGGAACAGCATGCCCACGCCCAGATCGAAGCCGTCCATCAGCACATACATGATCACCGCAAACGCGATAATCATCGCCCAGATCATCGATAGATCGAAGATTTCCGTTTCCATGTTCAGGACCCCTTCTGCTCGAGTGCAACATCGCTGCCCGAGAACGGGCGAGCCGGCCGGTGAACTTCGTCCACGTCGTCGGCGTGCTTTTTGACTTCCAGGCCGTCCTGCAGCACGCGCATCAGGTAATACAGGCCCGCGCTGAAGATCATTGCGTATACCACTATGTAGCCGATCAAGGTAAACAGGGCCATCGGACCGGTCAGCGAGGGTGTGACCCCTTCGGCATGGGTCACCAGCCCGTAGACCAGCCAGGGCGCACGGCCGGTTTCGGTAACGATCCAGCCTGCCAGCACCGCAATGAACGGCGTCACACTCATCAGACGCAAAGTCTGCAGGAACCACGGGGTCTGCCAGTAGCGCTGCCTGCGGCGAAGCACCAGACCGGTCAGACCCGTGGCGATCATCAGCAGACCAATGCCGACCATCACGCGGAACGCCCAGAACACCAGCGCCACCGGCGGCTGCTCCTCGACCGGCACGTCCTTCAGACCCGGCACTTCACCATCCCAGTCGTGGGTCAGAATCATGCTGCCCAGCTTGGGAATGCCGATCTCGAACAGGTTGCTCTGGGTGTCGCGATCGGGCCATGCCACCAGCAGCAGGGGCACGCCAGTGGAGGTTTCCCAGTTACCTTCCATTGCCGCCACCTTGGTAGGTTGGTGCTCCAGAGTATTGAGCCCATGAAAGTCGCCTACAACCGCCTGCGTCGGAGCCACTATCAGAATCAACCACAGGCACATCGACAATCCCTTGCGATTGACTTCAACCTCCCGACCCCGCAACAGGTACCAGGCGCTGACACCCGCCACCACAAAAGCGCCGGTCAAAAACGACGCCAGCCCCATGTGCATGAATCGATAGGGGAAGGAAGGATTGAAAATCGCCTCGGTCCAGGATGTGACAAAGAACACGCCGTCACGCAGCTCGACCCCGGCCGGGGTGTGCATCCAGCTGTTGGCCGACAGAATCCAGAACGAGGATATGAAGGTACCGAGCGCGACCATGCAGGCAGCGAACAGGTGAACCCCCTTGGGCACGCGGTTGCGACCAAACAGCAGGACCCCAAGAAAGGCCGCCTCGAGGAAGAACGCCGTGATGACCTCATAACTGAGCACCGGCCCGAGAAAGTTGGCGGCCGCGTAGGAATAGTTGCTCCAGTTGGTACCGAACTGGAATGACATGACGATGCCCGACACCACACCCATACCGAACACGACAGCGAATACCTGTACCCAGAACGCGGACAACCGCTCCCAGACAGGATTACCGGTACGGAAAAAGAGTATTTCCAGAAAAGCGATAAAAGACGCAAGGCCGATAGTGAATACCGGGAAGATCGCGTGGAAGGACACCACAAACGCAAACTGGATGCGCGATAGCAGAAGAGGGTCCAGTTCCATGAGCACAGCTCCTTATGGAAATTGGTGACACCGACAGCCCGACTCAGACAGCAGGACAACAGGAAATAACGTGTTTGAGACTGCTGGAGGGCCCGGAATGTTCCAGAACCCAGTGTGCGCCTTGATTTGGATCAAGGACAGGCGGTGTATTGCCGCAGTGAGGCCGCTACGCCAGCATCACCCACAGGGTGACGCCCAAGGGAAGCAGCAGGGCCGTTGCAGTGCCCAGCAGGCTCATGGCCAACGCCGAGAAAGCGCCTTGCTCCTCGCCCTCCTCGATTGCCCGGGAAGTGCCAACAGCGTGGGCCGTCATGCCCATGGCCATGCCCCAGGCGGCAGGCTCGGTGATCTTGCACTTGCGTAGCAGCCAGGGGCCGAAGAGCGGGCCGAGGACACCGGTGAACATGACGAAGACCGCCGCCAGCGCAGCGATACCGCCGAGCTGCTCGGCCACCAGCATGGCAATCGGCGAGGTCACCGATTTGGGCGCCAGGGTCATCAGAATCATCTGCTCGGCGCCCAGCGCCCAGGCAATCAGCAGGGTGATAACCGTCGCGAAGACACCACCGATCAGAATGGTCAGCACCACCGGCCAGAAATACAGTCGGATGCGGCGCAGATTCAGATACAGCGGGACCGCCAACGCGACCGTCGTCGGGCCCAGCAGAATCACCAGCGGCCAGACCGCGTCACGGTATACCGGGTACTCGACGCCCAGCAGTGTAAGCAGGCCGACCAGAATGGCGACCGATACCAGCACCGGATGGAATACCGCCATACGAGTGCGCTCGTAGAGTGCCAGACCCAACTGATAGGCCCCGAGGGTCAGCCCCAGGAGAAACAGCGGATGCCCGGCCACTGCCTGCCAGGCGTCGTGCAGATTGCCGCTCATTGCCCGGCTCCCGCGTTGCGCTGACGACGGATCAGCTTCTGCATCAGCCAGCCGCAAAACGGCAATGTCAGCAGGAAGGACAACAACAGGGCGACCATGATCGCGGTGGCGTCGGCCGCGATTTCTCGACCGTAGGCCATGACCCCGACTGCCGGTGGCACCAGGATCAGGGGCAGATACTTGAGCAGGCCGGTGGCCGCCATATCCAGTGATTCACCGGTACCACCGCGCAGGCACAGAAAGACCACCAGCAATACCATGCCGATGATCGGCCCGGGCAGGAACGGCAGTAGCAGGACGCTGAGGCCGCTGCCCAGCAACTGGAAAACAATCAGCCAGGTGAGTCCGCGCAGCAACATGGTAAAAGCCTCGAATGGCCGAAAAGAGAAGTGCGCAGATTAATGGCTGGCTAACGGTCTGACCACCCCTACCATGGTCCGCCAACAAAAAGGCCGGTCAATCGACCGGCCCTGACTACCTTGCCTGTGTGGCGAATCAGTAGCCGCGCAGACTGGCGAAGCGATCAGCGTGGTAGCGATAGTCCCCGAACAGGGCCTGCACCGGCCGCGCACGCTTCATGTACAGGCCGACATCGAACTCGTCGGTCATGCCCATGCCGCCGTGCAACTGCACTGCCTCGTTGGTAGCCAGCTCGGCTACTTCGCTGGCCTTGGCCTTGGCCAGGCTGACCAGCACCGATGCTTCCGGATCCTGCTCATCCAGCGCGACCAGCGCCTTGATGACCACCGACTTGACCAGTTCCAGTTCGCTGAACAGGTGCGCACAACGGTGCTGCAATGCCTGGAACGAGCCGAGGGTGACGCCGAACTGCTTGCGCTCCTGCAGATACTTGACGGTGATCTCGAAGGCCTGCAGGGAGATTCCCAGAAGCTCGGCGGCCAACTGGGCGTTGGCAATATCGAGCACCTTCTCCAGGGTGGCAAAGCCCTGATCAAGCTCACCCAGCAGCGCCTCAGCGCTTACCTGCGCCTGATCGAAACGCACGATTGCGGCGTTGCGGCTGTCGACCATGATGGTGCGCTCGACGCTGACGCCCGCGGTATCGCGATCCACCAGAAACAGACTGATGCCCTCGCGGTCGTTCTGCTCGCCACTGGTACGCGCCGAAACGATCAGTTTGTCCGCCACGTGGCCGTCGATCACGAAGGATTTCTGGCCATCGATCACGAACCCGTCACCCTGGCGACGAGCCGTGGTGGCGACCCGGCTCGGCGCGTGCCGCGGCTTCTCGTCAATCGCCAGTGCCGTGAGCAGGCGGCCATCGGCGATGGCCGGGAGCAGCTCCTGCTTCTGCGTCTTGGAGCCAGCCAATTGCAGCACTGACACGCCGAGCACGCCTGTCGAAAGCAGCGGTGAAGCGCTGAGGTTACGACCCGCATGTTCAAATACCTGACCCATGCCGACATTGCCGAAAGCCGAACCACCAAAATCTTCATCTACCAAAGTGCCGGCAAAACCCATCTCCACCATGCCCTGCCACAGATCGCGGGAGAAGCCGGTCTCATCACGCTCGTCACGCAGTTTGCGCAACTGGCTGATAGGTGCCTTTTCGCTCAGAAAGCCCTGTGCGGCATCCCGGAGCATTTGCTGTTCTTCGTTTAATACCAAAGCTGCCATGAGTGCTGTCCTCGATTCGTTACTGGAGCCCGAGAATGTTGCGGGCGATCACGTTGAGCTGGATTTCCGAGGTACCGCCCTCGAT
>JAESUC010000030.1 GCA_016763285.1 Pseudomonas sp. | reverse complement strand
CCCCCCTACCCCGATATTCACCACATCGGTGATCACCTCACCGGTCATGCCCCGCCACTGACCGTTGTGGATCTTGCGGACCATGCCGCCCATCTTTTCCAATTGCGATTGCACGCTGGCAAATACGCCTGGTGAAGGATCATGCAGGGCGGTGTCCGCCGGCACGCGCAGCGCCCAATGCATCGCTGCCCGGTTCTCGGTGCAGTTGATTGGTTCGGCACTGAACAGTCGGCCGATCCAGGTCTTGAGGTCGCAGGCGTCGGCCAGGGCGCCGAGCTTGTCCAACGCGGCGGCGTCCAGGCGCTGCTTGCTGTAATCCAGCAGCATGGGGCCGTGTTTCACATTCAGGGTTTTGAAACGCTCGGGATCGGCTGCGAACATCTCGGCCAGGTGGGTGTTCTCCAGCCGCCTGGCTTCGGTGCCCAGCTCTGACCAGGCCTGCTGAATAGCCGTACTGCCGGTGTCCGGTATTGCCTTGAACGCGTTCATCGACCGACTCCGTAATAGGTAAAGCCATATTCCCGCACGGTGGCAGGGTCATAGATATTGCGACCATCCAGCAGAACCGGGCTCCGCATCAGTTGCCTGAGGCGCTCGAAATCGGGGCTGCCGTACTGCGGCCAGTGCGTGAGCACCATGAGTCCGTCGGTGCCTTCGGCGGCGGTGTAGGGGTTGCTGGCACTGACCAGATCGGCGCGACTGCCGTAGTGCTCGAGTAGCGCCGGAATGGCTTCCGGGTCGTGGATCTGCACCCGTGCACCCTGTGCCCACAAGGCTTCGAGTACGCGCAGCACCGGTGCATTATCGATGCGGCCAGTGCCCGGTTTGAAGGCAGCGCCCCAGATGCCGATGGTGCGCCCCTTGAGATCGGTGCGGTAGTGCTTCCAGAGCTTGCGGAACAGCAGATCCTTTTGCCGTTCGTTGATCTGCAGTACCTCGGTCAGCAGCTCCGACCCCACACCGCTGGCCTTGAGGGTATCCACCAGGTTGACCACGTTATTGGCAAAGCCCGGCCCACCAAAGCCGACACCCGGATACAAATAGGCCGGCCCGATGCGCGGGTCCGCTGCCACGCCCTGGCGCACGTGTTCGATGTCCACGCCCAGGGAATCAGCCAGGTTGGCCATATCGTTCATGAAGCTGATGCGGGTCACCAGCATGCCGGTAATCGTGAGCTTGGTGAATTCGGCCTCGCGCTCGGTCATGACCAGAAAGCGGTCTACCTCGCGACTGAAGGGCCGGAAGATTTCCTTGACCTTGAGTTCCGCATGGCCATCGCTGCAGCCCAGGATGATCTGTGACGGTTTGCGCAGGCCGTCGATAGCGGAGCCTTCCTGCAGGAAGTCCGGCAGGCAGACCACTGCGCTCTTGTTTTCTGGCGTCTCCAGCTTGATGCGCGATTGCAGCAGCTCGGTGAAGCCGACCGGGAAAGGCGACTGGTTGATGATCAGCCAGCGGCGATCCGGCTTCTGGGTCAGGCGCTGGACAATATTCTCGGCTGCCGTTTCGTCACCGGTATTCAGGGCCAGGAATACTGCGCGACTGTCTTCACCCGGCAGGGTGCTGAACTCGGAAAAGTTCAAACGGCCAGCGGTGTTCTGGCTGCTGATCAACTTACGCAGACCAGGCTCGCTGTAGGCCGCATGGTTGGCTAGCACGCGTTCGCGCACTCGGCCATAGGGCAGGCGCAACGTCACATCGTGACCGACTGATGCCAGTCCGGCGGCTGTCACCAGCGCGCACAGGGTATCTCCGTATACATCCAGATGCATGGCAGCCTGGCCTCGGTCAGTTGTGGGCGCGGATCAGTTGGGCGAACTCTTCACCCACCTGGGGATGACGCAGGGCATACGCCAGGGTGGCCTGCAGGTAGCCGATCTTGCTCCCACAGTCGTAGGTCTTGCCCTGCATGCGGTAGGCGTCCACGCTCTGCTCACGCATCAGGGCGGCAATGGCGTCGGTCAGTTGAATTTCGTTACCGGCACCGGGCTGGGTGGTCTCCAGCAGATCGAAAATCCGCGCGGGCAGCACATAGCGGCCGACTACGGCCAGATCCGAGGGGGCGTCGGCCTGGGCCGGTTTTTCCACCACCCCGGTCATGGTGCAGCTCTCACCGGCAGAGGGCGGCTTGCCATCCAGGGAAACGACACCGTATTGCGAGACCTTGTCCATCGGCACCTGCTCGACCATGATCTGCGCATGCTTGGTTGCACCAAAATGGCGCACCATGGTGGCCAAATCTGGTTCACTGCCGGCGGGCTGAAAGTAATCGTCGACCAGTACATCGGGCAGCATGACCGCAAAGGGTGCATCGCCCACCACCTCGCGCGCGCAGAGGACCGCATGACCGAGGCCCAGGGGCTTGCCCTGGCGCACGCTGATGACCCGCACATCGGCTGGCAGAATGGAGCGCAGCACCTTGAGAAGCGCGTCCTTGCCACGGTTGGCCAGTTCGGTCTCCAGCTCGTAGTGCACATCGAAGTGGTCTTCGATCGCCCGCTTGGCCGAGTGGTTGACCAGCACGATTTCCTTGATGCCGGCGGCAATGGCCTCGTCTACCACGTACTGAATCACCGGCTTGTCGACCACGGTGATCATTTCCTTGGGGATGGCTTTGCTGGCAGGCAGGAAACGGGTACCGAGACCGGCGACGGGGAGTATGGCTTTTCTTACTGTCATTACGCTGACCTATTGATTTCAAAATGAAAATTAAGCAATTCGGGCTATACTTCAGCCAGCTCTGGTCAGCCGTTCCATCGGCTCAATGGCATGCAGGGGCACCTTCATGTGCTGCTGGCGATGCAGGAGGTTCAACAGGAGAACTGCACGTTCCGTGCCGTCCTGCCGGGCGAAGATGGCCTCGAGATCGTTGAATGGACCCTTGACGATGCGCACGCGATCCCCTGGCTGCAGCACTGGGCGCAGGGGCATGGCATCGCTACGGGTCTTGATGGCGTTGATAATTTCCGGCGCCACAGCGGTGGGTTGATGGTCAAAGCCGACCAGGCGCTGAACGCCGCGGGTCGAGCGGATCGAGTACCAGTTATCGGACAGCCGACTCAGGCGAATGAACATGTAGCCGGGGAACAGGGATTCTTCGATGAGCACCCGCTTGCCGTGACGCAAGCGCTCAACCTGGTGCACCGGGCGGTAGCAGGTAAAGCTCTGGTTTCTCAGGTTCAGCTCGGCCCGCTCATCCTGCCGCGGCTT
>JAESUC010000029.1 GCA_016763285.1 Pseudomonas sp. | reverse complement strand
CTGATAACTCGTCAGCACTGAACCCTTTTAACAGGGGAACCTTAAACCGCTTAATACGAATTCCACAGCAAGTATCGATTACAAATAGTCTTTTATCAACAACCTGAGGGTCTGAAGACTGTTAAGTACAACACCTTTTCGCAGATTATCAGACACAATCCACATATTCAGCACCAGAGGATCGACCGGATCAACACGCAAACGGCCTATCCAGACCGAGTCGCTGCCTGTCGCCTCGGTAACCGGTGTCGGGTAGCCATCGGCACTCGGCTTGTCGAGCAACTTCACCCCGGGACTCTTGCGCAGCAGGGTACCCAGACGCTTGACCGACAACGGCTCGCGGGTGCGCAGCTGCAATACGGCAGCAGTACCGTAGAACACGGGGACCACGACGCAGGTCGCGGCCACGGAGATACCGGGCAACGCCAGGGTGCGGCGGACATCTTCACCGAGACGTGACTCATCCTCGGTGAAGCCGTGCTCATCAACCTCGCCCGTACGCGGAATCAGATTGAAGGCAGCCTGCTTGGCCAGCGCGCCCGCCTCCGGTGGCTGGCCGTTGAGCAGCTTGCCGGTTTGCAGGGCCAGGCCTTCAACGGCCTGCTGATCGAGGGTCGACATGGACTGATAGGTGGCGATGGTCACTGACTGCAGACCTGCCTCCTGCAGTACCGGCTGCAATGCAAGTACGGCCTGGACCACCTGGCTGTCGGGACAGGCGACCAGCCCCGGGCCGGCAAATCCCTGCAATGCCTGGGGATTGGCATCAGCGACCACCATCGGAATGTGCGAATTGCTGCGTGAACTGCCACTGGCATCGATGACCGAACAGCCTGCTGCCAGGATCTGCGGGATCCAGTTGCGCCCGACAGTAGCAGAGCCCAGGAAGACCACGACCCTGACCTGTGAAAAGTCGAAGCGTTCGAGGGGTTCGACCCGTTGGCTCTGCCCCTTGTACATCAGGCGTCCGCCGGCAACGTTTTCCTCATCCACCAGATATAGCTTGGCAATGGCGAAGTCGTGATCGTCCAGCACATCGATCAGCACGTCACCGATCATGCCCGTTACACCCACAATTGCTACATCACAGGACTCGCTCATCATTACTCCTCGACTGAAAAAACAAAGGGCACCCTGCCGCTGGCAGGATGCCCTTGAATAAAGCGGACTGAAACAATCAGTCCTCCTGCAGGATCCGCAACATGCGGCGCAGAGGCTCGGCCGCACCCCACAGCAGCTGGTCTCCCACGGTAAACGCGGACAGGTACTGCGAGCCCATGTTCAGTTTGCGCAGGCGACCTACCGGTACCGTCAGGGTGCCGGTGACAGCCGTCGGCGTAAGATCACGCAGAGTGTCTTCCTTGGTGTTGGGCACCACCTTGGACCAGGGGTTATGCGCGTCGAGCATCGCTTCGATGTCGGCCAGCGGCACATCCTTGTTCAGCTTGATGGTCAGCGCCTGGCTGTGACAGCGCATTGCACCGATACGCACGCAGATGCCATCCACCGGGATCGGACGTCCGCTGCGGCCGATGATCTTGTTGGTCTCGGCCTGGGCCTTCCATTCCTCACGACTCTGTCCGTTGGGCAGCTGCTTGTCGATCCAGGGGATCAGGCTGCCGGCCAGCGGCACACCGAAGTGCTCTGCCGGGACCTGGTCGCTGCGCAGGTGCTCGGCCACCATGCGGTCGATTTCCAGTATGGCAGTGGCCGGATCGGCCAGCTGTGCCGCCACCGACTGGTTGATCGCGCCCATCTGGCCAATCAGCTCGCGCATGTTCTGGGCACCGGCACCGCTGGCAGCCTGGTAGGTCATCGCGCTCATCCACTCGACCAGTCCGCTTTCAAACAGACCGCCGAGGCCCATCAGCATCAGACTGACCGTGCAGTTGCCGCCGACATAGGTCTTGACCCCGTCACGCAGCGCCTGGTCGATATTGCGGCGGTTGACCGGATCCAGCACGATCACGGCCTCGTCTTCCATGCGCAGGGTAGAGGCAGCATCGATCCAGTAACCGTTCCACCCCTCGGCACGCAGCTTCGGGTAGACCGCCTGGGTGTAATCGCCGCCCTGACAGGTAATGATCACGTCGAGCGGTTTCAGCGACTCGAGATCGAAAGCGTCCTTCAACGGCGGAATGTCCTTGCCGATGTCCGGTCCCTTGCCGCCCACGTTGGAAGTGGTGAAGAACACCGGATCAATAGTGGCAAAATCGTTCTCTTCAAGCATGCGCTGCATCAGTACGGAACCCACCATACCGCGCCAGCCAACCAGGCCTACCTGTTTCATGACATCAACCCCCAGGGGGTAAAAAATTCAAAGACAGCTGCGCGGGCGGAACGCCGCGCAACACAAAGCCGTGCAGTTTACAGGTTTTTCAACGCCGCGACCACGGCATCGCCCATGACCGCGGTGCTCGCGGCCTGGCAACCCTCGGACATGATATCGCCCGTACGTACGCCCTGATCCAGCACCTGACTGACCGCCTGCTCGATGGCATCCGCCGCATCGCTGCGATTGAAGCTGTAACGCAGCATCATGGATACCGACAGAATGGTGGCCAGCGGGTTGGCGATACCACGACCGGCGATATCCGGTGCGCTACCGTGACAGGGCTCGTACATGCCCTTGTTGTTGGCATCCAGCGAAGCGGACGGCAGCATGCCGATCGAACCGGTGAGCATGGAGGCCTGGTCGGAGAGAATGTCGCCGAACAGGTTGTCCGTCACGATGACATCGAACTGCTTGGGCGCCCGTACCAGTTGCATGGCGCAGTTATCGACGTACATGTGGCTCAACTCGACGTCCGGATAGTCCGCAGCCACCTCGTTGACCACCTCTCGCCACAGCTGGCTGGAAGCCAGCACGTTGGCCTTGTCTACCGAACAGAGCTTCTTGCCACGAATGCGCGCCATGTCGAAACCGACGCGGGCGATCCGACGCACTTCGCTCTCGCTGTAGGGCAAGGTATCAAACGCAAAACGCTCGCCGCTGTCGAGCACCCGACGTTCACGGGGCTGGCCGAAATAGATGCCGCCGGTCAGCTCGCGAACGATCAGAATGTCGAGCCCGGAGACTACTTCGGGCTTCAGGGTTGATGCCTGGGCCAGCTGCGTATACAGGATGGCCGGACGCAGATTGCCGAACAGCCCCAGCTCGGAGCGGATCTTCAGCAGGCCGCGTTCCGGGCGTAACGCCGGATCGATGGTGTCCCACTGCGGGCCGCCCACGGCGCCCAGCAGAATGGCATCGGCCTGGCGCGCCCGCTCCAGGGTTTCGTCGGCCAGCGGGGAGCCGTAGCGCTCATAGGCCGCGCCGCCCAGATCATCAAAACTCAGCTTCGCGTCCAGCGAGAACTTGTCGCTGGCCAACTCCAGCACCTTGACCGCCTCGGCCACGATCTCCGGACCGATACCATCGCCAGGCAGAATCAGAATGTTCATGCTCATGCTTGTTCCTTGAATTCGATTATTTGATGGCGCCAAAGAGCCAGGGATTATTCTGCTGATGGCCCGTCTCGAACTGACGAATTGCCTCGGCATCCTCCAGGGTCAGACCGATGTCATCCAGCCCGTTGAGCAGACAGTGCTTGCGGAAATCATCCACCTCGAACGAGTAGCGTTTGCCATCCGGCCGGATAACGGTCTGCGCAGCCAGATCGATGGTCAGCTCATAACCCTCCTGCGCTTCTGCCTGGGTAAAGAGCTCGTCGATATCTTTTTCATCCAGAACAATGGGTAACAGCCCATTCTTGAAGCTGTTGTTATAAAAGATATCGGCGTAGCTGGGGGCCAGGATGGCGCGAAAGCCATACTCCTCCAGGGCCCAGGGCGCATGTTCGCGACTGGAGCCACAGCCGAAATTCTTGCGCGTCAGCAATACGCTGGCACCCTGGTAGCGCGACTGATTGAGCACGAAATCCGGGTTCAACGGCCGCTGGGAGGCATCCTGGCCAGGCAGGCCTTCATCCAGGTAGCGCAACTCGTCGAACAGATTCTGACCAAAGCCGGTGCGCTTGATCGACTTGAGAAACTGCTTGGGAATGATCAGGTCCGTGTCGACATTGGCTCGATCCAGCGGCGCAACGAGACCTGTGTGTTGAGTAAAGGGTTTCATGCTGTCATCTCCTGCTCGAGCATTTCGCGTACATCGACAAAGTGGCCGGCAATCGCGGCGGCCGCCGCCATGGCCGGGCTGACCAGATGGGTACGCCCACCATTGCCCTGGCGCCCCTCGAAGTTGCGGTTGGAGGTGGACGCGCAGTGCTCGCCGGCCTGCAACCGATCCGGATTCATGGCCAGACACATGGAGCAACCCGGATCCCGCCATTCAAAGCCAGCCGCCTTGAAGATCTCATCCAGCCCCTCCTGCTCGGCCTGCTCCTTTACCAGTCCGGATCCGGGGACGACCATGGCCTGCTTGATCGTCGGCGCCACGGTACGCCCCTTGGCTACGGCAGCGGCGGCGCGCAGGTCTTCAATCCGAGAGTTGGTGCAGGAACCGATGAACACCCGATCCAGGCTGATCGATGTAATCGGCTGATTGGCCTCAAGCCCCATGTAGACCAGGGCGCGCTGATAGCCGCTACGCTTGACCGCATCGGTCTCCTGGGCCGGGTCGGGCACATTGCCATCCACCGCCACGACCATCTCGGGGGAAGTACCCCAGGACACCTGCGGCTTGATGCTGGCGGCGTCAAGCTCGACCACGGTATCGAAATGGGCGTCGGCATCCGATACCAGGTCGCGCCAGGCCAGCACGGCACGGTCCCAGTCTTCGCCGCGTGGCGAGTAGGGACGATCCTTGACATAGGCCACGGTTTTTTCGTCACAGGCAACCAGGCCGACGCGGGCACCCGCCTCGATCGCCATGTTGCAGATGGTCATGCGCCCTTCCATCGACAGGTCGCGAATCGCCGAGCCGGCAAACTCGATGGCGTGGCCATTCCCTCCCGCGGTACCAATCTTGCCGATCACCGCGAGCACGATGTCCTTGGCCGTAACGCCAAAGCCCAGCTTGCCCTCGACGCTGACCAGCATGTTCTTCATTTTCTTGGCGACCAGGCACTGGGTAGCCAGCACATGCTCGACTTCCGAGGTACCGATACCGTGGGCCAGCGAGGCAAAGGCGCCATGGGTGGCGGTATGCGAATCGCCGCAGACGATGGTCATGCCCGGCAGCGTGGCGCCCTGCTCCGGGCCCACGACGTGCACGATCCCCTGGCGGCGATCGGTCATGCGGAACTCCATGATGCCGAAATCATCGCAGTTGTCGTCGAGCGTGGTGACCTGGAGCTTGGAGACCAGATCATCAATGCCGGCCACCCCTGCGGCGCGATTGGTTGTCGGCACGTTGTGGTCCGGGGTTGCCAGGTTGGCATCGATGCGCCAGGGTTTGCGCCCGGCCAGGCGCAGGCCTTCGAAGGCCTGCGGCGATGTGACTTCATGCAGCAGATGGCGGTCTATGTACAGCAGTGCCGACCCATCGTCGCGCTGCTTGACCAAATGGCTATTCCAGAGCTTGTCGTAAAGCGTTTGAGCGGACATGCTGAACTCCTGATCCAGGCTGGGTGCCGGCGCACATCTCTGATGGGACGTTGGGGCCAGCAGGGTATTTATCACGAAGGCCAATGGTAAAAGCTGGTATTCGATAAAACAAATTCATTATATTCATGCATTACATTCTAATACGGAATACATAATGGATGCCGCCAACCTGACTGCCTTCCTCGCCGTGGCGGAAAGCGGCTCGTTTTCCCGGGCTGCAGAACAACTGCACCTGACCCAGCCGGCTGTCAGCAAGCGTATCGCCAGTCTTGAACAGCAGCTCGACTGCCGACTCTTCGACCGCATCGGCAGGCATATCAGCCTGACCGAGGCCGGACTGGCCCTGCGACCACGGGCGCTGGAGATCATTGATGCGCTGGAAGATACCCGTCGCGCCCTGAGCAACCTGTCCACCGTGGTCCAGGGGCGCGTGGCAATGGCCACCAGTCACCACATCGGGCTGCACCGACTGCCGCCGGTGCTGCGGGCGTTCACCCGTACCTATCCCGAGGCCGCGCTGGACATCCAGTTTCTTGATTCGGAAATTGCCTATGAGAAGGTGCTGCATGGCGAGATCGAGCTGGCCGTGATCACCCTGGCCCCGGCAATGGAACCGCCGATCATCGCCCAGCAGATCTGGAATGATCCGCTGGATTTCGTGGTGGCTCCCGATCACCCCCTGGCCGGCTGCCGGGATCTGACGCTGGCCAGACTGGCTGATTATCCCGCGGTATTTCCGGGCCCGAACACCTTTACCCGCCGCATTGTCAGTCAGCTGTTCAGCCGCGACGGGGTACAACCGCATATCAGCATGAGCACCAACTACATGGAAACCATCAAGATGATGGTTTCGATCGGGCTTGCCTGGAGCGTGCTGCCGCGTACCATGCTCGACTCCCAGGTCGTGCCACTGACCCTGCACAACGCCGGACTGGAAAGGCAGCTGGGGATCATCTGGCACAGCGGCAGGACGCTCTCCAATGCTGGGCAGGCATTTATTCGACTGCTGAAACACAATGCGGCGTCCGAAACCTTGTCGCCGTTCAAAGCGGGTACTACTTTGTGAGTATAACTACAGCGCGGAGCCCATCGGGTTTGCGCACCCTGCCAGGAGTGGGTTGATGAACCAACGACCGGCCGCACCCAGACACAACTTCGAGCTGCCCGACGGCATCGGCGAAGCGGGCGATGCTTTCGGCGTTCTGTTCCATGCCATGCCCCTGGCCGGCATGCTCACGGAAGCCGAAACGGGCGTTGTGCTGGATGTGAACGATGCCTTCCGCGACATGTTCGGCTGGACCCGGGACGAAATCATTGGCCAGCCCACGGCGCACTCACCTATCTGGATCAGTACCGAACAGCGACAGCAACTGCTCAGCGCCTTCGAGCAGCATGGCCAGATCGAGCAGTTCGAAGCGATCCTGCTGTGCAGCGACGGCCACCTGAAGATCTGCCGCGTCTCAATGCGCGGCGTGGTGGTGGACGGGGTGCATTGTCGCCTTTCCACCGCCCAGGACACCAATGACGACCCGGCAAGACCGGGCAGCGTGGGTGCCGAATTGCGCGACAGCCAGGAACGCCTGGGACTGGCCCTGCACGCAGCGCAAATGGGGACCTGGGACTGGAACCTGGACACCGGCATTCTGCACTGCTGCGCCCGCGTGGCCATGCTGCATGGCCACTCGCCGGAAGCCTGGCACGGCCCGCTGTCGCGTTACCTGCGAGACATCCAGCCGGCGGACCAGCGCCAACTGCGTCGCAGCTTCATTTCCATCTGCAGAAACAAACTGCCCCGCTACCGGCTGGCCTATCGCCTGAAAAACGAAGGGGGGCCGGTTCGCTGGCTGGAGGCCACGGCCAGGCTCTATCGCAGCCCCAGCGGCAGGGTCCAGCGCTTTGTCGGCACCCTGGTCGACATTACCGAGCGGCGACGCAACGAGCAGGCACTGATCAAGAGCGAGGCCAAGTTTGCCGCGCTGTTCCAGGGCGCCCCCGACCCCTACATCATGGTCAACGCCGAGTCGCAGCTGGTGATCGAAATCAACCAGAGTTTCAGCGCATTTTTCGGCTACCAGCCGGAGGACATTATTGGCAAGACGGCCGTCGAGGCGGGGCTGTGGAACAATCCGGCCGATCGCGATGCGGTGCTCGCACAGATCCACGAGAAGCATCGGCTGGCCGGTGTGGAAATCAACTTTCGGACCCGCGATGGCCGGGTCGTCACCTGCGAAGTTTCGAGCAGCTTCTTTACCGTCAACCGCCAGGCCTGCGTGCTCTCGACTTTCAAGGATGTCACCGCACGCAAACAGGCCGAGGCCGCACTCAAGGCTTCAGAGGAAAAGTTCTCACGGGCCTTCAGGGCCAGCCCCGACTCGATCAGCATTACCGAGAAGGTCTCGGGGCGTTACCTGGAGATCAACGAAGGCTTCTCCCGACTGACCGGCTACACACCTGAAGAGGTCATCGGCAGGACCGCCAGAGACCTCAGCATCTGGGCCGACTTTGACCAGCGCCAGGGACTGATAGAGGAGCTGGAAAGCAGGGGTCGCGTACTGCAGCGGGAAATGCGAGTGCTCGGCAAGGATGGACGCCAGTTGCTGGTATCGGTTTCCATCGAGCCCCTGCTGATCAACGACGTCGAGTGCATGGTACTGACTGCCCGGGATATCACCGACCAGAAACTGATCGAGGCCAAGGTCAAGCATCTGGCCTACCACGACGCGCTGACCGATCTGCCCAACCGCCTGTTGCTTACCGATCGTCTGAAGCAGACGCTGGCCCTGCTCGACCGCCACGACCTGCATGGGGCATTGCTGTTTTTCGACCTGGATCATTTCAAGCATATCAATGACTCCCTCGGTCACTCCTGTGGCGACTCGGTATTGCAGGAAGTCACGCGTCGCCTGCTCGGCCGCGTGCGCAGGGAAGACACCGTTGCCCGACTGGGCGGCGACGAGTTTGTGGTCCTGCTCAGCGGCCTTCAGGGCGGAGAGGCCGAGGTAGCCGCCGCGGTACAACGGCATGCCGAATCCCTGCTGCTCGACATAGCCGCACCGATGATAGTGGAGGGACACAGCCTGGCCGTGAGTTGCAGTATCGGCATTGCCATGCTGCCCGAGCACGGCAACAACCCCGAGGACCTGCTCAAGCGCGCAGACATCGCCCTGTACAAGGTCAAGGAGTCGGGGCGCAATGGCATCGCGTTCTTCGAGCAGGCGATGCAGAAAGCCGCCAGTGAACGCCTGTCCATCGAAACCGAGTTGCGGGCAGCGCTGAACATGGGCCAGTTCAGACTCTTCTATCAGCCGCAGATCGACGCCCGCGCCGACCGCATCATCGGGGCTGAAGCCTTGATCCGCTGGGAGCAGCCGGACAGGGGCATGATCAGCCCTGCCAGCTTCATTCATGTGCTCGAGGAAAGCGGCATGATCCTCGCCGTAGGCCAATGGATTCTCAATGAAGCCTGCGCCTTTGTCGCTCGACTGATCAGGGAGCATCGGGTCGAGGTCGAGCATTTCAGCATGAGCGTGAACATCAGCCCGAGACAGTTCCGGCATCCCGAATTCGTCACCCAGGTGCGCCAGGCCATCAGCGACCAGGCCGTTCCTGCCCGCTGCATCAAGCTGGAGATAACCGAAAACATCGTTATTCAGAACATCAACGACACCATCGCCAAGATGCATGAACTCAGAGAGCTGGGGGTCTGCTTCGCGATCGATGACTTCGGTACCGGTTATTCCTCCCTGAGCTATCTCAAGCAGCTACCGCTGGATCTGCTGAAAATCGATCAGTCGTTTATTCGTGACTGCACCGAGGACAGCAATGACGCCGAGATCGTCCGGGCGATTATCGCGATGGGCCGCAACCTGAGCCTGGACCTGATTGCCGAGGGCGTGGAAACCGTCGAACAGCTCGCTTTCCTGCAGCAGCAGTCCTGCCATGCCTATCAAGGGTATCTGTTCAGCCCACCGGTGCCGGCAGACCGTTTTATTGCCTTGCTGGAGTCCCAGGCGCGTACTGCGCACAATCGATGATGCATCGGTGGTGCGCGACTGATCCTGGCCGACCGCCGTCCGATAAAAATTCTTTGAACTTTCCGCTGACAACGCGGTCTTATGCCAGTCAAGTCCGGACATCCCCGGACAGCAACCTGTTGGAGCTTTGTGATGAACAAATCAATGCTGACCGGCCTCGTGGTAGGCGCAGTCATAGCTACAGCGGGCGGAGCCTTTGCCGGCTACAGCGTGCTGGCAAACAAGACCCCCACCCACGCCGAGGTCACCCGGGTGACTGCGGTAACCGAAACGGTGAAGACACCGCGGGAAGTCTGCCAGGACGTCCCTGTTACCCGACAGAAGCCCGTACAGGATGAAAACCGGGTCCTGGGCACCGTCGCCGGCGCTGTGGTCGGCGGGCTGCTGGGCAACCAGGTGGGCGGCGGCAGTGGCAAGAAGATCGCCACCGTGGCTGGCGCCGCGGCAGGCGGCTATGCAGGCAACAAGACCCAAGAGCGCATGCAGGCCAACAGTACCTACACCACCACCGAAACGCGCTGCGAAACCCAATATGACAGCAGTGAACGGACCGTCGGCTACGATGTCGAGTACCGGATCGGCGACGAGACCGGCCAGGTACGCATGGCCTCGGACCCCGGCAAGCAGATCCCCCTGCAGGACGGCGAGCTGGTCCTGTCTCAGCAGTAACCTCTTCCCACGCTCAGGCCCCTATGGGCCTGGCTCCTTTTCAGCCTTTCGGGTCCTGCTCGCGGCACAGGCGCAACCAGTTTTCTATGCCTGCGCTGCGGAACTTGTTGCGCTGCAAGGCGAAGTAGAAGCGCCGCCGGAAATCACGGTGAGGCACCGGCAGCGGTACCAGACTGCCGCGCCGGAAGGCCTCGACCAGGGTCACGGCCGAGAGACATCCTATCCCGAGGCCGGCCTCGACCGCACGCTTGATCGCCTCCGTATGCTGCAACTCCAGCGTTATCTGCAGCTGCGGGAACAACCCATGCATGGCCCACTCGAAATGCTGACGGGTGCCGGAGCCTGACTCGCGAATGATCCATTGCGCAGCCAGCAACTCCTCGTCGGTCAACCAGGGTCGACCAGCCCAGGGATGGTCGGGGGCACAGAACACGACCAGCTCGTCTTCCCGCCAGGGCAGCATGTCCAGCTCCGGATGATGGGCCTCCCCTTCGATCAGACCGATATCCAGCTCAAAATTGAGCACTTTCTGCACGATACTGGCGGTATTGGCGACCTCGAGCTTGACCCGTGCGCCGGGCTGCTCGTGCATGTAGCGCGCCATGATCTCCACCGCCAGATAATTACCGATACTCAGGGTCGCGCCCACCTTCAGGTGCCCGCTGTTCTGCTGACGGCCCAGCGCCAGCTCCAGCCCCTCGGCCTGCTCCATGAGCGCCTGCGCCGCGGGGCGGATGGACCGGCCGAGCTCGTTCAGCTGCAGCCGCTTACCGACCCGGTCAAATAACTGGATGCCAAACTGGCTTTCCAGATCCCTCAGGGCGCTGCTGGCCGCAGACTGCGACATTGCCAGGCTTTCCGCCGCGCGGGTCAGGTTTTCATGAAAGGCGGTGGCCAGAAAGACTTCGAGCTGCCTGAGATTGTATTTCATTATCGATTTTACCGATTATATATAGTGATATAAACCGCTTAACCGATAGATTAGCCTGCCGGTACACTACGCGCAAATCCGATGACCGAGGAATGGCAATGGCAGGCTTCAACACCGAACGCGTACTGAGTGTCCATCACTGGACGGACAACCTGTTCAGCTTCCGCACCACCCGCGACCCCGGTTTTCGCTTCAAGAACGGCCATTTCATCATGATCGGTCTTGAGGTCGAGGGCCGACCGCTGATGCGCGCCTACAGTATCGCCAGCCCCAACTATGAAGACACCCTGGAATTTTTCAGCATCAAGGTGCCCGACGGCCCGCTGACCTCGCGATTGCAGAATATCAACGAGGGCGACCAGATCATCATCAGTCGCAAGCCGACCGGCACCCTGGTTGTGGATCATCTGTTGCCCGGCCGGAATCTATACCTGCTCAGCACCGGGACCGGCCTGGCGCCGTTCATCAGCATCATCCAGGATCCGGAAACCTATGAACTCTATGACAAGGTCATTCTCACCCACGGCTGCCGCCATGTGCGTGAGCTGGCCTATCAGGAGCTGATAACCCGGGATCTGCCCAATCACGAGTACCTGGGCGAGACGATCCGCGAGAAGCTGATCTACTACCCCACGGTCACGCGCGAGCCCTTCCACACCCAGGGCCGACTGACGGACCTGATGGAGAGCGGCAAGATGTTCGAGGATATCGGCCTGCCGGCCTTTGATATCGAGCAGGACCGCTTCATGCTCTGTGGCAGCCCGAGCATGCTCAAGGACTTCTGCCAGGTGCTCGACAGCCGGGGGTTCAAGGAGGCGCGCCACGGTGACCAGGGGCACTACGTCATCGAACGGGCCTTTGTCGAGAAGTAGGGATCGAACAGCCGCTGTCAGTCAGGTTTGACCCTTTCCCGCACTGCGTGCCGGAGAGGGTCCGGCGGCCTATTCCACATAGATCATCTGTCGGGTCATACCACCATCGGCCACCAGGTTCTGACCGGTGATGAAGGCAGCCCCAGGCCCCAGCAGGAACACCACCAGCGCACCAATGTCGGCCGGCTGCCCTACCCGTCCGACCGCATGCTGTTGGTGGTCGACCGCTCTTAGCGGATCAGTACGCTGCTGCTGCGTGTCACGCGTATCGATCCAGCCCGGACTCACCGCATTGACCCGCACAGCCGAGCCAAGACTCACAGCCAGGGCGTGGGTCAAGGCCACCAGTCCGCCTTTGCTTGCCGCGTAGGCTTCGGTATTGGCCTCCGATTGCAGTGCCCGCGTGGAAGCGATATTGACAATGGCGCCTGATGCTTCGCGCAGCAGGCCCAAAGCATGCTTGGAAACCAGAAAGGCGCCGGTGAGGTTGGTCCCCAGCAGACGATTCCAGGCCTCCAGGCTGAGCTGTTCGATGGGTCCGTTGTCGGGGTCGGCAATACCGGCATTGTTGACCAGACCATCAAGTCGACCGAAGTCTTCCTCAATGCGTTCCAGGCAGGCCATTACACTGGTCTCGTCTGCCACGTCCATGCAGATGAACTCGACCCGGCCTGCAGCCCCGCAGTGTCTCGCCAACTCCTCCGCAGCTGCCTGGCCCGCCGCCTCGTCGATATCGGTGATCGCCACTGACCAGCCTGCCCTGAGCAGACTGGCCGCGACGCCCTTGCCTATCCCCCTGGCCGCACCGGTAACCAGCGCGACAGGGGCATCCTGTTCAACCACTCAGGCAGCCCTGCCTCGGGGCCCGGCGAAGAACCAGATGATCAGACCGATGACCGGCAGCAGCAGCACCAGCAGAACCCAGAGCACCTTGGCTCCGTTACCTGCACCGCTTTGAACAATATTGATGATCGCCCAGATATCCAGAATCAGAATGATCAGGCCGAGAATGCCACCGCCAAAATTAACGTCCATATGCAACTCCTTGTCGGAAATAGTTACCCTGCCCCTGCAGCGGGGTCAGAGCTCAAGTACCGGATAACGACTGGCGATATCACTGCCGGTCGGAGTGCTGGACAACGCCTCTGCGCAGGAACCACTGCGCGCTATCAGACACTGCCTCCCCGTGACCGGCACCGCCCAATGGGCAGTGCCTGCTGGCAGCGCCAGCAGATCGCCCCGTCGGCAACCCAGTACCAGGAGCCTGTCGGCATGGTGGATGCACAGTGTTGCCACCCCATCAAGGAACAACCACAGGCTGTCGCCAGCCAGTGTCTGCTCGCTTGGCCCCTCTTCCGCCGGAACCTCCGCATAGCCCGGAGGGCCCTCCAGTTCGAGAACCTCGACACACTCCCTGTCGGGTTGGACACGGATTCTCGTCAGCAGTTCGCTGGCGACCTCAATGACCTTCGCGGCGTCCATCATGCTCCTGGGCGGCCAGCTTTGTTCGACTATTTGCAGCACGATGCCGGCATCGGCGAGGATCGGCAATATGTCCTCCTGATGGGTCAGTACCTTGACCGGCACCTGAAGCTGTTCGTCCGAGTAGACAGCAAGTATCGCCATTGCAGGTTTCCGAAGTGAGTGAATGCCAGGCCAGTATAGAGATCACCGTACGCCGATACAGCCCATACCATGGTGGGACGCCCTTCAGCTCCTGGGCGGCAGAACCCTCAGAAGCACCACGGCCGCCACAAATGCCGCCAGGCCGGCCAGGCCAAAGGTCCATTGCGGACCCAGCGTGGCCCAACTGTAGCCCGAATACAACGCCCCCAGTGCGCCGCCCACGCCGGACAGGGACGCATAGAGCGCCTGACCCTGGCCCTGCAGCCGCTCGGTGAAGTTGTGCTGGATAAAGTGGATCGCGGCCACATGGAAACTGCCGAAGGTCGCCGCATGCAGGAGCTGGATCAGCAGCAGGATCATCAGACTGTGTGCCAGGGCGCCCAGCAGGACCCAGCGCAGGGCAGCGAGCAGCAGACTGGCAACCAGCAGCTGCTTGAGACTGAACCGCTGAAGCACCCGGGTCATGAACAGAAACAGCACGATCTCGGCGACCACTCCCAGGGCCCAGAGCAGCCCGATGGTGCCGCGGCCGTATCCCAAGGCTTCCAGATGCAGGGTCAGAAAGGTGTAGTACGGCCCGTGGGACAGCTGCATCAGTGCCACGCAGAGGAAGAACGCCAGCACACCAGGGCGACGCAGCAGCGACATGAAGCGCTCGACCGGTTCGCCCCTGGGGCGAGCGGCCGGGGTCGGCGCCTGAGGCACGATCATGCTGCAGAGAAAGATCGCCAGCATGATGCCGAGCATCACCGCCGGATAGATATCGAGCCCAAGCACCTCCAGCAGCAGGCCGAGCCCGACCACCGTGGCGATGAAACCGACCGAGCCCCAGAGCCGGATCATGCTGTAGCGGGCCGACTGGGCCCCCAGGTGACCCAGCGTGATGGCCTCGAACTGGGGCAGTACGGCATGCCAGAAAAAGCTGTGCGCCGCCATGATCAGGGCAAGCCAGGCGTAGTCCTGCCGGTAGAAGATGCCGGTAAAGGCAATGGCGGTACACAGCGCCCCCAACCTTACAATCAGCAACCGCCGGCCACTGACGTCGCCCAGCCAGCCCCAGAGATTCGGGGCAATACAGCGCATCAGCATGGGTATGGCGATCAGCTCGCCGATACGGGCGGCGCTGAATCCCAGATGGTCGAAATACAGCGCCAGAAACGGGGCCACGCCACCGAGCAGCGCGAAATAGGCGAAATAGAACCCGGACAGGCGCCAGTAGGGAAGCAAGGTACTCAAGCCACTGTTGTCGTTCGCGGCGGCATGCCTAAAGCTGACCAAGCACCGGTGTGGCGACCGTCACTTCGGCATTCTGACCACGATGACGCAGGAGGTGATCGAGTAACACGATGGCCATCATGGCTTCGGCGATAGGGGTGGCGCGTATCCCCACACAGGGATCGTGTCGACCCTTGGTAATCACGTCGACCGGGTTGCCGTGCACATCGATGGAACGGCCCGGGGTGGTGATACTGGAGGTCGGCTTCAGGGCCAGATGGGCAACGATCGGCTGACCGGAGGAGATACCCCCCAGTACGCCGCCGGCATTGTTGCTGGTAAAACCCTCGGGCGTGAGCTCATCCCGATGTTCGGTACCCAGTTGGGCGACGGAGGCAAAGCCGGCGCCGATCTCGACGCCCTTGACTGCGTTGATGCTCATCAGTGCATAGGCCAGCTCGGCATCGAGTCGGTCGAACACCGGCTCGCCCAGACCGGGTGGCACGCCTTCGGCCACGACGGTGATACGCGCGCCCACGGAGTTCTGGTCGCGGCGCAGTTGATCCATGTAGGCCTCAAGCTCAGACACCTTGGACGGGTCCGGACTGAAGAATGCGTTCTGGTCAACCGAGTCCCAGCTGCAAAAGGGAATGTCGATCGGCCCCAGCTGGCTCATGTAGCCGCGCACGGTAATGCCCTGGGTCTCCAGATACTTGCGCGCTATTGCTCCTGCCGCAACCCGCATGGCTGTCTCGCGGGCCGAGGACCGGCCGCCGCCGCGATAGTCGCGGACGCCGTATTTGTGATGATAGGTATAGTCGGCGTGGGCCGGACGGAAGGAATCCTTGATCGCCGAATAATCCTTGGATTTCTGGTCGGTATTGCGGATCAGCAGGCCGATCGGGCAGCCGGTGGTGCGCCCTTCGAAAACACCCGTGAGTATCTCGACCTCGTCGGGCTCCTGGCGCTGGGTCGTGTGCCTGCTGGTGCCCGGCTTGCGCCGGTCAAGATCGCGTTGCAGATCCTCGACGCTCAGTTCAAGGCCGGGCGGGCATCCGTCCACAATGGCAACCAGTGCCGGGCCGTGACTTTCGCCGGCCGTGGTGACGGTAAACAAGGTGCCAATGGTATTCCCGGACATGCGCGCAACCTGCGGTCAGATAATGAAAGGCCTGCAGTATAACGCCGGGCCCGCGCAGGTGACAGTCCGGGCTGGGCCCGCTAGGCTATGTTTTTGCCGCTGACGCAGGACACCATGCAGGCCTTGATCGCCACTCTTCTCCCGGCCGAGCTGTCGGGCCTTGCCGCCATGGCGCTGATCATGGCTGCCGCCTTCACCTCTGCGGTGACCGCGGCACTGGGCATTGGCGGGGGCGTGGTGCTGCTGGGACTGATGGCGGTCATGCTGCCGCCCGCAGCCATCATTCCGGTACATGGCATCGTTCAGCTGGGCTCCAACGCCGGCCGCGCACTGATGACCCTGCGCCATGTCAACCTGACCACCCTCCTCTGGTTCAGCCCTGGCGTCATCCTGGGCGCCTGGCTGGCCAGCCTGTTTCTGGTCGACCTGCCGCTTCATCTGATTCAGCTGTGTATCGCCGGGTTCATTCTGCTGCTGTGCTGGGGGCCAGCCATACCCCGCTTCGCAACGGGACCCGTCGGCACCTTCCTGGCAGCCTCGGTGACCAGCTTCGCCAGCCTGTTCGTCGGCGCCACCGGACCGCTAGTGGCGGCCTTCATCAAGCAGCAGGAAACTCGGCGCCTGCCGACAGTCGCCACCTTCGCCGCCGCCATGACGCTGCAGCATGCGCCCAAGGCTGTCGTCTACGGCGCAGCGGGATTTGTCTTTGGCGACTGGCTGGCGTTGATCGGACTGATGATTGCCGCCGGGGCGCTGGGTACCTGGGCCGGCCTGCATCTGCTTGCACGCCGCTCCGATCAGCGCTTCGCGCTGGTTTTCAATCTGGTCCTGACCCTGCTTGCCGCTCGGCTGGTATGGCAGGCCCTGGGCAATATTCCAGCATGAGCCAGACGGGACTTGCAGAAAGTGTTCAGGCAGCCGATAACCTGTCATTCACCGGCCAACGCGGAAGACGTACGCAACAATGAGCGATAAACCAACGACAGCGCAGACCGCGCCGGCAAAGGCCGACGTCGCAACACGCCCGGCGCGTGATCCGTTCGCCCGCATGCGCGTCAGCGATCTGTACTGGATCCAGCTCAAGCCCATATACAAGGGCAGGCAGGTAGCGCAACCCGAGCGCCTGGCACGGGTCACGGTCTTCCTGGATCAGGCCGCCCATCTGGAAGTGTTCCGGCTGAAGGTTCAGCTTGATGGCGAGCCGGCGGTGGAAGATGCCAACCACATGGAGGTCCTGGTCGATCACAGGCAGAAGCGGGTCCGCTTCGCGCCGGTAAAGGGTCTGCGCATGCAACCTGCCCAGCGGGGGCTGGGCGGCTTTCTGCTCGCCCAGCTGATCGAGTGGTGCCAGCGCCGTTACGGGGAGTACGCGGTTGCGCCGATCATCCTCAACGCAGGGGATGTGGAAAGCGAGGAAGCAACGGAGATCCGCCACCGGCTGCTCTCCCGGGCCGGGTTCGACATCAGCGAGCCCGATGCGACAACCCATGTCGTCCATGCCCGCGCCGGCCAGGTCGATGCGTTGTTCAGCCAATGGAATACCGAGCGTGTCGGCGTGCTACAGGTCACCGAACTGCTCAGGCAACTGCGTGAACAGGAGACCGTCAGCCACAAGCAGACCCTTCAGATGACCCAATTGCAGAGAACCATCGATCAGTTCCAGAGCAATGATACCGGTCAGCGCTTTGCCATTGGCTGTCTGATCGTGTTCGCCATCTTCCAGGCACTGATGCTGCTCTGGGTGGTGCTCAGCTGAAACGCAGGATCATCCCTGGCTAGCCGCAAACAGCGGCTGATACTGCCGGCACTGCGCCGCACTGAGCACAAAGACGCCGTGTCCGCCGTGGGTGAAATTCACCCATTCGAAATCCACGTCCGGCCACTGGGCCACCACATGCACCATGCTGTTGCCGACCTCCACTACCAGCACCCCGTCTTCGGACAGGTGGTCTGCCGCCTCGGCAAGCATGCGGCGCACCAGGTCCAGACCGTCCGGCCCGGCGCTGAGTCCCATTTCCGGCTCATGCAGATACTCGTCCGGCAGATCGGCCATATCCTCGGCGTCTACATAGGGGGGATTGCTGACGATCAGGTCGAAGCGTTCCCCCGGCATACCCTCGAACCCATCAGACCAGCGGGCCTCCACGCGATCCTGCAGACCATGGGCTTCGATATTGCTTTCGGCCACCGCCAACGCGTCGGCGGACAGGTCAGCCAGGACCACCTCCGCCT
>JAESUC010000028.1 GCA_016763285.1 Pseudomonas sp. | reverse complement strand
GACCAGCAGGACCTTCACCCGGACCACCGAGCCCAGACGCTGCAGGTAATAACCCGGCTCTACCAGCCCGCGTACCTGCCAGAGACTGCCGCCTATCGGCGCGCTGACAATCACCTGATCCCGTTCCTGGGCGGTCATCGGCTTGTTATCCAGATACACCAGGTGGTCGCCCTCCTGGCGCGCCAGCACCCGAGCATGCCCGGCGTCCTCGAGTAACCAGCTGTAGCCAAGGGCCGGCTGAGTAGACACCAGCGCGGATATTTCCCGGTCGTCCACTTCCAGCACCCAGAACTGCCCGGGCCGATCACTGGCTATGGTCCAGTACAGCACGCCCCGTTCCTGGTCTGAATCCAGCGCGAAAGAATGTCCACTCAGGTGCAGTCCTCGCACCGAGGGCATCCAGACGGTGATCGGCTCATCGGCTGCACCGCCCAGGGAGGGCACCTGGATGATGCCGCGCAAGCCGGGCAGCAGGGCGGCCGCGGCGTCGACCGCTTCATCGGGGGAGACCGGATACAGACGATCGAGCAACTGGGCCAGCGCCTGGGACTTGACCTCGAGATTCAGCGCAATCTGACTCGCCGTGAGCCAGACCGATTCCTCCACCTGCATCTGATGCTGCTGACGCAACAGGCGAAAGTCCTGCCAGGACTGCCAGGCCATGAGCACGGCCAGCAACACACCGGCCACCACCACCATCAGGATACCTGCGGTCAACGGCGGCCCGGCCGGGGTCTGCTTGGGGGAAGAGGAAGGCGAGCCGACAGATGTATCGTCGTTATTGTTGTTCAAATTGCTCAACTTTTCGCAACAGAGTGTGCACCAATTATGCTACTTCAAGCAGTTTAGCTACAAGCCGGCCCCCTGGGCCATCCAGATTTGCCCTGCCAGCCCAGTTGGGCTAGCCTTGCGAGCAATTTCGCAGCCCCGCTAGGCTACTGCGAGGCAGTACCGATCCACCTCTCTATTCAGGTTTGCGCACCATGGCTCAATGGGTCTAAGAGAGCCATTGGGATTCTGTAAAGAACGGTCCTTTTTCTATAAAACCTATATAAATCAGAATATTAATAAAATAGATTAGGTCAATAAATCCAAAAATACGGGAAATTTTCACAGATTCTGTAAAGTTCATGTGGTTTCTTCCCCTTTTTACCTTTCAAACTTTACAAACGACGCGCTAAGAAAATTGCGTCGCCCCCGACCTTTCCCCCAAATTGCACATGATGAATTCGATGAGATTTTTTAGCTAACCTAGCACGATGGAGATCTCGAACTGACGAAGACGCAATACATCGAAGAGCAGGTCGTTGGCGCTATCAAGGAACAACAAGCTCAAAAAGCTACTGCCAGCAAAGCTGCTTGAAGATGAAGCGATGAAGGAAGCGCTCTCAAAAAAAGCGGCGCCTAACTCAGAAGGCTTTAGCCGATGCTAATGAGGGACGCGTGAATGACCGTCAAGCAGTTCAAGTATGGGCTGATAGCCTCAGGCTCTTTCGAGGTTTTGGGTTGAGGCTCATGAAGATCAGTTACTCGTCGCTAAATACCGAGTCATCCATCAACCAACTAGCTAGAACCGGTGGTAGAGGTCCACGCTCGTCTGCCAGAAAAGCCAGCTCCTTTTTGCGATGCTGCCTTAACCGACTCGCCAGAGAGATGTCTTTTGCTGTGGGATAATGTCGTAGCAAAACTTTAGCCTGGCTACGTATGGACTCAGGGAGCTCCATGTCTTGGGACAGCTCTCTCAAGAACTCCCAAGTCTGTATCAAGCTACGATTACGCTCATGAACCATCGTCATGACATTACCCTTCTCATTGGTTCAAATATTTACAGAGGAGAATAGCTCGCTCAGCTCTATTTAAAGCTCTCTCTATCGAGACAGCAACGGGCACTATACACCCGCAAAAAATGCGATACCGAAGCGGCTCCCATAAAGCCTGAATCGCCCCGGCTTCGGTAGATACTCGTTGACCGCAATTGGCCGGATGCAGTCCCCGGTGAGCGGCGGCTTCCGGCCCAGAGTGTGTAAAAACGCTGTCTCAAAACCTTGCTATGATTTCCCAGGATTTCATCGCAAGGATCGTTCATGAACCCCCGGTGGTGTACCACATTTCTATGGGGTGCAGATAGGCAGCCATAGCATGATCAGCTCCAGGTGCATTACCCTTTCCCTGTACTCGTTGTTCTCCTGCAGCGGCTGCAGCGCGCCGACTGGAATGTTGTACAGCATAAAGCTGATAGTCTTGAGCAGCGGGCCAGTCAACCGTCAGCGGTTGCGGCCGCATCGCCCCCATGATATCTGGCCGAGCCTCACTCCTGTAACCACGGGCACTCGAAGCCCCGTCATTCCGCGCAGGCGGGAATCCATTTTAACCTTCATGTTGCTGCCATTTTCTAAACCGCAAAGAAACAAAAAACCGCCGGCCACAGAGTGGGCGGCGGTTGAAAAGGCTGGCGAAACTCAGCGCTCCTTGATTTCCTTGACGTCAGACTGCGGAATCTGATTTTCCCGGCCTTCTTCATCTTCGTACATAATCATGCCGGTGTCTTCGTCGATCTCGGGCTTGTCTTGGCTATCGATCATGCGGCCATCGTTGGTGCTGATTAGATAATCGCTAGCACAACCAACCAGAGTCAGCATGCCCAGAGCGCAAATACTCGCCAGAATGGATTTCTTCATATCGTGTTCTCTCACATTAGGTTGTTCCAGATTGTCAGAAATATAGACCAAAGGGATTTTAAAACGTTCAATCGAATTGCTCTCTAGCCAGTGGCGAAGTATTACAGCAGATGAATTGTTTCGCAGTAATAGAACTATTTGTCTATTGTGCAATCTAGTGATTTGATCCATCTTGAAGGGCTTATCCATTCCATGAAAATTTCAGAATTGTTGATTGTTGGTTTAGGTCTGATGAGTAGTATTCTTTGTCTGCCAGGCATCGCTAGTGCCGCTGATGCGGTACTGGCGGTTAAAGTCGAAAATGACATAATCGCTGCCGACAGCGATGGTCATTACTCCAACGGCATTGAAGTTGCTTACTCGTTCGTGCCGGATAAAGCGCACTGGACCCGGGCCATGGCCGAGGGCCTGGGGTGGTCTGCCGCCAACCTGGATGTGGCCAGCTATCGCTTCGGCCATCAGATTTACACCCCCGATGACATCGAAATAGCGTCATTGATAGAAGACGATCGCCCTTATGCGGGCCTAGCCTATGCCGGCCTGTCGATCTTCCAATCCCGGGACCAGGGGCAATGGCGCGATAGTCGTGCCTGGCACATGGATCTGGGCCTGGTCGGCCCGGGTGCCGGAGCCGAGCACTTCCAGCGTGCTGTCCATCGTGCTACCGGCAGTGATGAGCCCAAAGGTTGGGACAATCAGCTTGAGAATGAACCCTTCTTCAACTTGGCCTACGGGCAGCGTTGGTGGCGGCAGTCCCAACTGGGACCTTTGGAGCTCGAATACGGGCCGGCACTGGGAGCGGCGGTCGGCAATCTTTACACCTATGCTTCCAGCGGCCTTGGTTTGCGCTTTGGCAAAGGGCTGGCACGCAGCTTGGGGTTACCGTCTATCAACCCGGGCTATGGTAGCGGCGCCTACTTCGAGCCAGGTCAATCGTTCGCCTGGTTCGGCTACGTCAATCTGGATGGCCGTTACATGGCTCATAACATGCTGCTGGACGGAAACGCCTTCAGCAACAGCCATTCCGTAGACCGGGAGCAATGGGTTGGCGATCTGCAAGCGGGTATCGCGCTGACCTGGGATCGCTGGCAAGTGAGCTTTGCCAGTGTGTGGCGCACCCGGGAGTTCAAGGGCCAGACTGAACCCGATCAATTTGGGACGCTGGTGGTGTCTCGGGCGTTTTGATCAGACTCTGTAGGCTGCGCCAAATCCGCAGCGTACAGAAGATTCAGCTCTGCTGCTGCTGGCCCGCTAATTCGAAGATCTTTTACCCTTCCAGCTCTCTACGCATCGCTGCATCCGAGTAAGCCACACCATAGCGCTTGCGCGACCAAGCATACATGCCTAGACCGAGCAGTATACAGCCGGCAAACACCACCCATTCGCATTCACTGGGGTTTTGTATTCGGGGTGCAGTTTGGCCAGAAACACCGGGAGCATGCCCGAATGCGCCAGGGCATAAATGGCTCTGAAGCCACCGATATAGAACGCATTCCAGCTGGTGATGATCCCGGCAATCCCGGCAAATACCATCAGTTTACCGGCCCAGGGGGCGTTGAATACCGCTTGCATTGCATCCGGCACAGCCAATGAACTCTGCGCCAGCGCCGCCGGCGTCAGCATCATCGAGGTACCGTATATGATCAGCGCATACCAGAGCAGCGCACCGCCATCAGCACCGATAGCATCAGCACCTGGCCAATCTCCCGGAAAGGCAGATTGATTTCTTCCACCGCCTGAGGAGTCACGTCAAAGCCGACGAACATGAAGGGCACCATGATCATCACCATCATGATGCCGCCGATTACGCCGTTCTCGACACTGAACAGCGGCTCCATAGTAACGGTATCGCCGGTGAACATCGCGCCGGTAATGAACATGATGCCGACGCCCAGAATGGTAATCCCCCCATATTTAGCGGGATTCAGAAGTAGAATTAGGCCATCATGGTCAACTTCTGTCGCGGCGTGATGTCGTCCAAGGCCATATTTGGCCATTCGTTATTGGATGTCCATAACCAACTCGTCGCGAAGCCCTGGACCTGATCAATGGGATCGAACAGATAATGCGACAGCCAGTCATAACTGACGGTTCGGTAGTAGCGCTTAATCTAGGCATTCTGTTGCGGTTTTCCAAGCTCGATGAAAACTGATGCTAATGCCACGTTTCTCCGCCCACTTTGCCAGCTTTCCACTGATGTATTCAGGGCCATTGTAGTAGCGGATCTGGGCTGGCTTAACACGCCATTCAATGATCTGGTTCAAGGCTCTGATAACCCGCTTGGCCTGCGGTGACAAATCAACCTCAATCCCGAGCCCTTCACGGTTGAAGTCATCGAGCACATTGATCAGGCGATAGCTGCGCCCATCGCTGAGTTGGTCATGCATGAAGTCCATGGACCAACAACCGTTGATCGCAGTAGGTACCGCCAATGGTTCAGATTTCTCACGTACCAGCGCTCCTCGGCATACATTTTCTTCAGCCGACGGTTTTCGTCTTCAAGCTCTTTGAGCCTGGCCATCATGGATGCATCCGGGCCGCCGAACTTGGAGCGCCACTTGTAAAAGGTTGCACTGCTAAATTCATGCTCGCGGCAAAGCTCAGGAACCAGCACACCGTTCTCGGCTTGCTTCAGGATTGCCAGAATCTGGCTGTCGGTAAAACGTGATGTTTTCATGCAGAGTCTCCCTGCAAATAGCTTACGGAAAATTCTACTTCTGATCACCGCTGTTTTTCGTGGGGATTACCGAAGGTCACACCGCACATTCTCATGGGGGCAGTATTGGTCTTGCTTTGGTCAAACAGTTGATAGAATTACATGGTGGCAGTATTGAAGCCTCGAGCGGCGGCCCGAACATGGGCAGTGCGTTCACTCTGAAGATGCCCAACGTATTGATCCGAGACGGCCAGACTCTCAGCTTTAGTGCTGTGCTTGGCTGAAGAAAGGGGCTGATGGGTAAACCGGCGGCCTTTATATTAGCCTTGGAGCACCACTGGGCCATGGCATTTGAAACTTGGTTAATCTACCTGCTGGCGGCTATTGGCTTGCCCTTGTCGCCCGGCCCAAACGGTTTGCTGGCGCTGACGCATGGCGCGCTGCATGGCCGCCGCATGACGCTCCACACCATCCTCGGCAGTTGCATTGGTTTTATCATCCTCATTGCCCTGTCGATGTTCGGGATTGGTGCGCTGCTTAACGCATCCCTGGCCTGGCTCATCGCACTCAAATGGGTCGGCGGCGCTTATCTGGTCCGGCTCGGAATACAGGTCTGGCGCTCACCGCCCATCGGTATAACTGACCACACCGCAGTAGCATCAAGATCTCCAGGTTCGCTGTTTCGCCAGGGGGCACTGGCGGCCATCAGCAACCCCAAGGTGATTCTGTTTTTTGCCGCCTTTCTGCCGCAGTTCATCGATCCGTCTCGCAGCCTACTGGTGCAGTTTGTCGTTCTGGGGGGGCACTTTCGCTATCGTCGATGCAGCATCGAACTGATGGTAGCCAGCCTGGCGAATCGCATCAGCAAGTGGCTTACCAAGGTCGGTCGTAGTTTCAATCAAGGCTGTGGTGCTGCGTTTATTGCCATTGACGTCGCGTTACCGTTGCGGTCGTAGGTCAGCGCAAGGCTGAGCAGTTGGTGCATTGCTTTGACGGGTTTCCGCATCACGGCTGAGCAGGCATGTCGCATTCGGTTGTCTGAACATCATGTGAACCAAAGAGCCATTATTAGGTAATGCTTCGCTCGTTATCTCCCGACCATTAGTGGTCACGTATGAGGATATTTCCATGCATAACCCAGAGTCAGACCCCGTCCCTCTCAATAATTGGCTGGAAGATATTACGGACTGCCTCAGATCGTTCCATAGGCAAAAAATGGGTCGTGCCTGCAAGAACGTTTACTTCAGCCGAAGGCAGCAAATTTTGCAGGCGCTTTCGTGCCTTTTGCGAGAAAGTGGATGCGCGCTCTGCGGCCAGCGCAATCACCGGGCACCGTAGCTGACGAATCGCCGGCCAGGGATTGTGTTCAGTATGGGCAAAGGTGTTGCTTTCCCACTCCGGGCTGCATGCCAACTGAACTTGATCGCCTTGCGATACGAAGGCGTATTGAACGTAGGCCTCCAGCCAAGCTTCGGGCCAGGTCTTGAAGCCACCGCGGCCGCGATAACTGTCCAGCGCAGTAGCGTGTGAATCGAATACTCTGCGCCGACGTGCTGCTCCGGCGGCTAGTGAGAATCGGTTTGACTGGCGCAATAGCTTGGCCAGCCACAATTTCAGGCCTTGTCCCGGATCCATAATCACGGGTTCGGCCAGAATCAGGCCGAGCACTTTGTCTGGCCGTCGGGCAGCGGCCATGATGCTGGCAGTAGCACCGATGGAATGGCCCGCAAGCCAGACCGGCTCATCCAGGCTTTCCAGCAGAGCGGTCATGTCACGATAGTAGGTTTCCCAGCCCCAGAATGTGGAAACGTTCGCTGCGCTAGCGCTGGTCCCGTGCCCCCGCATGTCCCAGGCCAGGACATTACAGTCAGTGGCAAGGTCGTCAAGCAGCGGTTGGTATAAGCGGCCATGGAAGCCTGTGGCATGCGCCCAGTGCACCGTGGGGCGCCCCTTTGATTGCGGCCAGCGCCACAGTGAAATTTCCTGACCGTCCGGGGCTGTGAATTTGCCTCGTTCGAGGTTGTTGTGCTTATTATTCATGAGCGCCTGATTGTTTGACGTCCATAGTGGGGAGCAACAATTGAACCCTTCCACTGGCAATCGGTGTTGTCCTGTCGCCCTGCCAACAGGTCACTTGAATCAGGCTGATGCGCCTGCCCTGCCGGACAATTTCGGCGCTAGCGAAAGTCGAGCGTGCCTGCGCCGAGAGAAGGTAATTGATATTGCTGTCGAGAACGCGAGGGCAACGTTTCTCTTTATCATGGCTTTGCGCAGCCAGTCGGGCGGATAGTTCTATCAGCGCTCCCAGAACTCCGCCATGGAGAGCAGGCAGCATGAAGTTGCCGATCAGGGCCTCACGATAAGGTAGATGAACCACTAAATTTGTTTCGTCCGATTGGACTTCAAGCCCAAGGTGCTGTGCGTAGGGAATACTCACCAGGAGCGTATGCCAGATGTCAAATAGGTTGCTGATTTCGCTAGGTTCTGAGATTTGATGTAAGGAATCGGAGGTAACGCTCATGTTTGCTCCTTTTCTCGGCTACCTGACGGGAATCGTTGATTATGGCTGTTGCGTATGAACGTGGCGGTTGCAGTCGCTAACAGCTCGCTATCAGCCTCGCAGCGTATATCGCAACGAATGAATGCGACCTCGTTCGTTAAATGAAGACAGGTGGCCACCGCTAACAGGGCATGCTCGCCACTCGCCGCTCGCAAATAATCCATGCGCAAATCCAGGGTGGCAATGGGAGTTAACTCGAGGGCCCCCGCGAATACCGCCAAGCCCCCGGCGGAATCTGCGAGTGAGTACAGGACGCTGGTGCAGATTTCGTCAGTGCTCGCGGCAGCGAGCATCCACGGCTTAGGAACAAGGCGCATACAGACCTTGCCGTGATCTATGGATATAACCTGCATGCCCAGATCCTTGCCATGAGGAACCTCTTCGGTGAACTGCCACGCCATTTTCTCGGCGTAACCGCGCTGAACTTCCTTTGACTCGGTCATCAGGTGTCTCTAGCCCTGCTTGCATTTCGCGCAGGGGCACGAATAACTGAAGGTGGCTGTTCTTATACGACGTCGCATGTCATTTTCGTCCATAATCGTTATGATTTAATCTTGGTTGGTTCGCCAACTAAAAGTCAAGGAGATATTGAGGCCATGGTTTACGGACAGGTTCCACCTGCAGGCAAGGGCGGCGATCAGGGCAATGTATTGTCTAACGCAGCCCGGCTTTTTCGTGAGAAAGGATTTGAAAGGACCTCGCTCAAGGAGATCGCCGAGGCCTGCAATATGCTACCGGGAAGTCTGTATTATCGTTACAGCACCAAGGAAGCGCTCCTTGTCGAGCTGATGCGTCGGGGGGTTGACCTGGTTACCGCAGAAGTGGAAATCGCATACGCCTGCTCGGCTGATCCGGTTGAGAAATTGCGTCTTTGTATCAATGCGCATCTACGTGCGCTGTTGGTCGACTCGGATGCGGTTTACGTCCTGCTGTTTGAATGGCGAGCGCTGGGCCCAGAGGCTCGCGAAGAAATTATCGAGCTGCGAGACCAATATGAATCCCTGTGGGCCGGTATCATCGAAACGATGATTGCACAAGGCGTGGTCCGGAGGAATGTTGACGGCCGCTTGCTTCGTCTGATCGGTCTTGGGGCGCTCAACTGGGTCGCCACCTGGTTCGACCCGAAGGGGGCTCATTCACTTGATGCCATTGGCGATTTTATCTGGCAGATCACAATTGAGGGTGTGATCAAAAAAGACGCCTAACCTGTCGCGGTGCAGATGGATAACGCTGGAGCGCAAGCGTTGAGCTCTTGTTTCACGGCAGCCGATGGCTGCCACCTCCCGACTCACAGGCGATTGACCGGCGAATCTTTTTGAAGAATCTCGTCTCAAGACCTCGTTATTCCGTCCCAGCGCCAGCGATCACGTTTCCGTCGAATCCCGATACCCCGCCATCATTTTCATCATCCAGCCCGGATACTCCTCGCGCAGGCGGCTGACTTCGCTCAGAGCGGCGAGCTCGCCGTCAGACAGACGCACTTGAGTCGCCCTGATGTTTTCCTTGAGCTGGTCGGGCCGTTTGGCGCCAACAATAATGCTCGTGACAGGCTTTTGGTGAAGTAGCCATGCCAGGGCGATTTGGGCCACATTGACCGGCTTGCCGTCGATCTGCTTGCCGTCGGCAATCTCCCGCATCACCTTGATGACTTCGCTGCCCCGCTCACGGTTGACAGGCGGAAAGTCAAACTTGGCACGCCGGTTTTCCTCGGACACGTCCGGCCCCTCGTATTTACCGGACAGGTAACCGCCTGCCAGTGGGCTCCACACCATCAGACCGACGCTCTCAGATTCCAGCATCGGAATAATTTCCCGCTCCAGATCGCGACCCACGAGGGTATAGTGGGCCTGCAGGGATATGATCGGGCACAGGTTGCGGGCCTGATTGATGCCGATGGCTTTCATCACCTGCCAGGCGGCCCAGTTGGACAGACCCACATAGCGCACATGGCCCTGTTGCACCAGGGTGTTCAGTGCTTCCAGAGTCTCCTCGATCGGGGTGGCCGGGTCAAAACCGTGGATCTGGTACAGGTCGATATAATCCGTTTGCAGGCGCGCCAGGCTCGCCTTGCATTCGCTCATGATGTGGCCGCGAGAAGCACCGCGGGCATTGGGGCCCTCGCCCATCGGGCCGAGCACCTTGGTGGCCAGCACCACATCTTCCCGGCGAACGCCGAGATTCTTCAGGGACTGGCCGACGATGCGCTCACTGGCGCCGAAACCATAGATGTTGGCGGTATCGATAAAGTTAATCCCCGCTTCCAGGGCGATCTTCACCAGTTCGTCGGCCTGTTCCTGCTGCAACTGGCCGATCAGCCCCCAGATGTCCTCATCGCCGCCGAAGGTCATGGTGCCCAGGCACAGTTCGGAGACGAACAGACCCGAGTTGCCCAGCGACTTGTAGCTTGGACGATTGTCATCATTGAACCGCGGTAAACTCTCAGTTGCCATGTTGTACCTCCAGATGCTTTTCGGTTGGTGTTCCAGAATTCACTGTAAATACTGCCGGCTTCGGTTCTTTTGCATTCGCTTGTGTTACTCGGCGAAGATGGCCTTATAGAAACGCATAGCGCCATCCCAGGAGCGGGCGGCAGCCTCTTCGTCGTAACCAACCGGCATACCAAACTCTTCGGCGATCCTGTCGGCGCCGGGGTTGGTAAATGAGTGCAGCACTCCGGGGAAGCTCACCAGTGTCAGGTCGACTTCGGCATCCTGCATCTCTTTAACCAGGCTCGCCACCTGATCCGATGGGACCATTTTATCAGCCCCGCCGGTGTACACCTGGATCCTGGCTTTTACGGATCCGGGTTCAGCCTGGAGGGGGCTGCCGAGCACACCATGAAAGCTGACAACGCCGTCCAGATCAACACCCATGCGCGCCATGTTGAGTACAACGGCACCGCCAAAACAGTAACCTTGTGCTGCAATTCGGGACGCATCAACACTTTCGTGGTTCTTCAGGATGTCCATCGCCTTCATGAAGCGTGCCTTAACCTGATCCATGTCACTGGTCGCTTCCTGCATGAACTGCTGGGCGGTATCGGGATGGTCGGCTTGTTTGCCGGAGCCATACATATCCAGCGCAAAGGCTGTATAGCCGGCTGAAGCAAGCCGTTCTGCCTGATTCCGCGCGAATTCATTGTGCCCCCACCATTCATGGACCACCAGAACGCCCGGACGTTCTTGCTCGAATTCGTCATCCCAGGCCATGTAGCCGGTGAAGGTCTCGTCGCCGACCTGATACTCGATGGTCCTGGTTTGCGTCTCTGCCAGTGCCTGCGTACTGGCAACAGTGAGTGACAGAGTTGCTGCTGCTAGTGCTGTTTTCAGTGTGCTCATCATCTGTTTGCTCCTTTTCGCTCGTTATGAGTCAATTTGCGTTGCGATTATGTACGGGTAGACATAGACCAAAGCTCACAGGAAATGTCGCCGGGTGAGCGAACACGAATTTAATCGCTCGCTCAAAGCGCAATTCCTGTCCCGTCGTTACTGGCAGCGGGCGCGCAGCAGTCGCGTTGCGGCATCAAACACGGCGGGGTGTTCTTCGGTGCGCGCGGCGAGGTGAGCGCCTTCCAGCATCGCCAGGGTCGCCTGCGCTTCATCGGCGGGACCCAGGATGGCCGAGACGGATCCATCCCTTTGCCCCAGTTCAAACGTTGCCGTAATCCACTGCAGAACCATTGCGCGAACGGCGCCGACTCTGGCAATGACGGTGTCGGACAGGCTTTCGCGGCAGGTCGAAAAG
>JAESUC010000027.1 GCA_016763285.1 Pseudomonas sp. | reverse complement strand
ACTCTTTCACAGATCTGGGCGCGCACCGCACATGACTAAACGCATATTGATCACCGGCGCGGCCGGCTATATCGGACACCAGTTGGGCAATCGCCTGGCCGAGCATTATCCGGTCATCGGCACCGATATCCGCAGCCGCCCTGACGTGACATTCGACATCCGCGTGCTGGATATCCGCGACTCGGCCCTGACCGATCTGCTGCAGGCGCAGCAGATTACCCACGTGGTGCACCTGGCCTCGATCCTCCAGGCCTCACCGGACCGGGCGCGGGATTACGACATCGACGTCAACGGCACGCGCAACGTTCTCGAATGCTGCATCAAGGCCGGCGTACAGCATTTCACCGTCACCAGCTCCGGCGCGGCCTACGGCTACCACGCCGACAACCCGGCCTGGATCGACGAGCAGGACGCCCTGCGCGGCAATACCGAGTTCGCCTACTCCGATCACAAGCGGCTGATCGAGGAGATGCTCGCCGACTACCGCCAGCAGCATCCGGAGCTGCAACAACTGATCTTCCGCCCCGGCACGGTGCTGGGCACCGACACACGCAACCAGATCACCAACCTGTTCATGGCCCCGCGCATTCTCGCGCTCAAGGGCAGCGATTCGCCCTTCGTGTTCATCTGGGATCAGGACGTGATCGGTGCAATGGAAATGGGCATCCGCGAAGACAAGACCGGTATCTTCAATATGGCCGGCGACGGCGCCCTGACCATGGCCGAGATCGCCAAACGCCTGAACAAGCCACTGCTGACCTTGCCCGTGTGGCTGGTCAAGGCCGGCCTGCAAGTCGCAAAATGGCGCGGCAAACCCACCGGCCCGGAGCAGGTGAATTTTCTCCGCTACCGCCCTGTGCTGAGCAATCGAAGGCTGAAGGAAGAGTTCGGTTATCCGTTGGCTAAGACCTCCGCAGAGACCTTCGAATATTTTGTCGAGGCGAATGGGCTCAGGCGCTGACGCGCAGCGGCAAGCTTCAAGCTTCAAGCTTCAAGCAAATCAGGATGTAGCCGGAAACCAGAACGACAACGGTCAGACACCCATATATGACTCACACAAATCAACTTGCCGCTTACAGCTTGAAGCTTGCCGCTGGCGACCGAAGGGAGCCCGCCCCATGCACGTAACACTGATCACCGGCGCCGCCTCCGGCCTGGGCTGGGCCATGGCCCGCCACTGGTTTGCCGCCGGCCACAGCCTGGTTATGGCTGATATCGATGAAGCCGGGCTGGCCGCCCGCGCCAAGGAGCTGGGCGACCCCGAGCGCATATTGACCGTCACCACAGACTTTACCAAAGCCGCCGACATCAGCTATCTGATCGACGAGGTAGGCCACCGTTTCGGTCGCCTGGATCTGCTGGTCAACAACGCCGGCATCACCCATCGCTCACCCGCCCACCAGACCAACCCGGCGGTATTCCGCAAGGTCATGGCCGTGGACTGGCAGGGCCCGGTGGAACTGACCATGGCGGCACTGCCACTCCTGCGCGAATCCGCCGGCAACATCGTCTGCATCGGTTCGATGGCCGGCTGGATGCCCGTCCCCGGCCGCGCCGCCTACTGCGCCGCCAAGGGCGCGCTGACGCAGTTCTTCGAAGTGCTGCGCCTGGAACTGGAAGCCGACGGCATCCACATCCTCATGGCCTACCCCAGCTTTCTCGACACCCCCATCGAGAATCACGCCCTGGGCCGCGACGGCAGCACCGCCAAACATCCAAGATCAATGGTCGGCGGCATGCGCAGCGCCGAATGGATGGCCGAACTGATCGACAAAGGCCTGAAAGACGGCAAACGCTGGATCCTCCCCGAACCCGTCTCAAGATTCGGCAGCCTCCTCTGGCGCATAGCCCCATCTTTATACCTACGCCAAGTACGCAAACGCTTCGCCGGCGAACTCCGTTAAACTATGTTCGTCACCAGCCAATCCCCGACCTGGCCAACCAACCCGGTAGGAGCCGCGGCCCCGCGGCGAAGGACTCTCGGCTTACACCCATTCTACGTTTAAGGCACCCCAATGTTGATTGACCCCTGGATCTGGCTAGGCGTAGTCATCCTGCTGGCCTACACCGTAGAAGCCATCACCGGCTTCGGCAGCCTGGTCATCGCCCTGTCCCTCGGCGCCCTGTTCCTCCCCATCCCCGCCATGCTGCCGGTGGTCGTCCCGCTCAACGTCCTGATGACCGGCTACCTCGTCTGGCGCAACCGCCGCCACATCTACTGGCCCGTACTACTCAAACTGATCCTGCCGATAATGCTGCTCGGCACTCTGGCCGGCTACGTCCTACGCCCCTGGCTCGGCGCCGACCTGCTCAAGCTTCTCTTCGGCATCCTCGTCCTCTGGTTCGCCACCCGCGAACTCTGGCGCATGGCCCGCGGCATCGTCATCACCCCGCACTCCCCCATGCTCAGCCGCGTACTGACCTTCGGCGCCGGCATCACCCACGGCCTGTTCGCTTCCGGCGGTCCGCTGCTGGTCTACGCCCTCGGCGGCATCCAGCTCGACAAAAGCCGCATGCGCGCCACGCTGTTGGTGGTGTGGTTTACGCTGAACAGCTGCCTGAGCGTGCTGTTTCTGTTTGATGGCAGTTTGATTCCCAGTTTGCCCAGATTGGTGGTGTATCTGCCGCTGCTGGTGGTGGGGGTTCTACTGGGAGAGTTTCTGCATCATCGGTTGAATGAGCAGCGGTTTCGGCAGCTGGTGTATGGGTTGTTGGCGGTGACGGGGGCGTTGTTGATTTTTAAGGCGGTTGGGTGAGGGCGTAGCTACGGAGTAACGCGGGGACCCGTGTGGCTTAGCTTCAAAAGGAGGTTGGCACCTCTGGTGAAAAGTAGCAGTATGGCTGTAGCTGCTGAATTGCAGTTCCCTTCTTGGTGGCATGGATGCCTGAATTATTTCTTATGACATCCGGGTCCACCTGCCTTTTTACGCTGGCGTGTGGGGCTGTGCGTTTGGCTATATGAATGTTTGTCGGAATATCTTCATCTGACCCCAATTCGTCTATAGACAAAACTAGAGGATGACTTCCGCATAATGCTTAAAATTGATCAGATCATGAATGAATATGACCGAGCCATTTATTCTCCGGAAGATATTCCTGCGTCAATACGGAAAGGCTTGAACCCTCTCGATCCAGGTATTCCAGAATACAATTATGCCGAAGCTCTTGAGCTTGGATGGGAATGGTTTTTTGAGAAAACAGCAAAGCACCAGCCGAAGACGTACTCGGTCATTAAGAGCCTTACACCTAAAATTTTTGTAGCAGAAGAAATCTATCACGACAGGGTTGATTCTCGTAAAACATATTGGAGAGGGCAACCGTTTCTTTGTTTAAACGAATCATGTATTGCTCTTTATTTAGGCTCCAGCTATGGGAACATTGAAACGCGCGGTAGTAAAGATCCCTGCTATGACCGGTTTTCATCTTTACCGGAAAGCATAGCTAAGGGCTATTACTGGCGCATGTGGGGAATGCAGTATCTAACAGAGTTACCTGTGAACCCTTTTTCTTGCTATGGACTCCCAATCGATATCACCTCATGGCCAGGCATCGAATCTGTTACGACTGAAAATAGAAAAAAGGTTAAAGCTCAAATAGTGGGTCAGCTCAGGAAGATCTATGAGGAGCGGGGTGAGCGATTATCTGACGCAAAATTCTTTAGAGTGTTTATGCGGACAGTTCCGGGAGATACTGGAAATTACCACTCGCTGCTTATAAATGAACGCAGTTCCAGCAAAGACGTTTTCTTAATTCAAGATTGTGATCCAGACTCACTCTCTTTGCTCAACAATCCGGAAGAATTTGTTGACGACTATGTCTCACAACTTTTAGCCGAAGAAACAAATGGCTCAGATGAACATTAATAAAGAGGAGCTCAGGGTCAGGTTTTGCCTTTTGCCTGCAGCCAATAATCAATAGAGTCAGATTAGGAATAAACGGGGGTCAGATGAAAATTATCTGCAGTTGCTGCCCGAAACCTCCATCCGATCCTATCTTGATAGATTCGGAAGATATATATGATTACGATACTTTTTCTCATGTCTTTAGTCGTCTCCATTCTCCTAGTGGATAAATACAATGCCCTGCAAGACCAGTTTTTCTTAGCTGTAGAAAAGCTAGATAGAGATCAACTGTTAGAATTCGGCCTCGATAACAGCAACTCCTTCAAGCTGCATCTCAATCGCTTGAAGTATTTCCAGAGTAAGCCGTTTTTAAAAATTGGCGACCCCAAGGTAAATTTGATGGGAAGGAAGCTAACCCTGCTAAACAGGTTGAGCGCAATGTCAATACTCTCCTGCGCAACCTTCGCAGCATTTAAGTTCTTATAAAGCAGAATTAAATAGGGTCAGATTAAAATTAAATATAGTCTGACCGCAGGAAAAGTTAAATCGCGGTTTGACTTTGGTTTTCACTTCAATCGTACGCTCGGAGCGCTTAGAGATCTGAGGCAGGGAGACGGGGATGGTCAAGATTTTAAAATTAGTTATCTTCGCGTGTACGCTAGCAGGATGTAAAAACACTACTTATCTGTCCGCTGAAGAGCCCTACTCTGACTTGGTTGGAAAGTGTTACGCGTTAGCGCAAGACTCTTTT
Source organism: Pseudomonas sp. (assembly GCA_016763285.1). Classification (GTDB taxonomy): domain Bacteria; phylum Pseudomonadota; class Gammaproteobacteria; order Pseudomonadales; family Pseudomonadaceae; genus Halopseudomonas. The sequence goes on along the minus strand of JAESUC010000027.1, from coordinate 772 downwards.
ATTTATGAAAATGCTTGCTGGGGATTAAAAGGTAAGCACTTGATTTCCACCAAAGAACAAGACATCTGCTTCTCTAAAAAAGTCGAATCTGTGAAACAAGGAACAAACTTCATCATTAAGGACGTTTTGCAAGAGCGGTACGGGACATGGGGTATATGCCCCCAGGTACAAGCTAATGTTTATCTCGACGAAATTGGAAGTGAGGTTGTAGTTAATGTCCCTATTTGCATGGCTTTTGAGCGCCTTAGCTGGTTATCTGAGGGATATGGTTATGTCTGGGAGAAAGGGCATGCTATTGAATTAGATAGCCAGTACGCAGTGCCGTGTTTCGAGCGATAAATGGGGTCAAAGGAACCAGGCGCTAACGGGTCAAATAAATAGAAACCGGAAACCTTTAGCAATTATCGAGGTCCGCTGAGTAGAGATCGAATGAGACAGCCCCGCCAAGGCGCTCATCAATTCATTACAATCTGATTTTTCTTCTACCCATGCGAATGACCTCATTTCCATCATTCAAATTACTGTTTTTCCTGGGCCTTCTTTTCGTCGGCACTGCCTCGGGTCAGTCGCTACCTAGCGGCTCCAATGCCTCAAATGGTAGCGCAGATCTACCGACCACCCGCCAGGAACAACCTTCGTTTACCGTAAGCGATCCATAAACCCCGTATTGCGATGATCGTTGCAGATCAGTAAGCAACCGGGCCGCAGCGCCAGGGCAGTAGTGCTTCGTAATCCTCGGCAGACGTTGCCAACGGCAACCGTTCCAGCACGT
>JAESUC010000026.1 GCA_016763285.1 Pseudomonas sp. | reverse complement strand
TCTCTGGAAGTAAGGTGCTTTGGCCTCGATGCTCACCCTGAATGAAGCGCTTCATGGACGATCCTTGCGTTAGATCCTGAGAAAATCATAGCAAGAGTTTGAGACAGCGTTTTTACACACTCTGGGCCGCTTGCGGACGAAGTCGTCATGTTCAGCAGGCGTCCCGGTCGATATTACCAGGTGATCGATTTCAGACAGGGCGCTATCGTCCGTCAGATCGAAGCTGAAAAGGATCATCATTTCTACGGTCACGGGGTCTTCAGCCCTGATGGCGATCTTCTGTATGTGACAGCCAACCATTTCCCCAGCGGCGGCGGTCGCATCCTGGTGTACGACGCCAGGCAGGCATATCGTTTGCTGGGCAATCTGGAGCTCGATGGCATCGGCCCCCACGAGATACGTCTGCACCCGGACGGCCAGACCCTGGTGATCGCCCTCGGAGGAATCAGGACGCATCCTGACTATGACCGCTTGAAACTCAACATTGCCGACATGCAGCCCGCCCTGCTGCTGATCGACCGCCAGACCGGCCGAACGGTCCAGCGCCACGAGCCTTCCCATCATCAGCTCAGTTGTCGACACCTGGATGTCAGCAAGGAAGGCATCGTCATTGCGGGCTATCAGTTTGAAGGGCCGGAATGGGAAGCACCGCCGCTGATTGCCCGCCTCGATAGCGCGACAGCCGCCTTCAGCGAGATAAGCCTGGCCGAGCCCGAGCAGGCGGCGCTGCACAATTACATCGCCAGCATCGCCATTGATCCAGCGAGTCGGCTGGTAGCAGTCACGGCGCCGCGGGGTAACCGCGCGCTGTTACTGGACTACCGGAGCGGTGAGCACATCGAAACAGTCGAGATCAGTGATGTTGCCGGCGCCCTGGCAGCCCAGGGCAAGGCGTTCATGTTCACATCAGGGCTGGGAGGAATATATCGTGGCAGCGCAAATGAGGCTGCCCGTATAGAAGGAAGCGATCTGCGCTGGGATAACCACCTGACAGCGACAGACCTGAGGACCGGTTAGCGACTGGCGACCATTTTCTCGATGCACGCCCGCGACGTCTCGGGCAACTGAGTGAAATGCAGGCCGGTCCAGTACTGGCCTCCGGCAAGACTCTCGCGATTCCACAGGCTTTCCGCGTCGAGAAAGAACTCGGTAAGACCGTTGAGCGTCATGGGCAGGCTGACCTGCAGGGCAAAGCGCCTGAACAGGTCAATCGGCTTGTCGCTCAGGAGCATCAGGCCTTCGGTATGCAGATCGACCACCCTGCCCAGGTGGTCTCCGGTGTCCAGATCATAAACCTCGAGGCTGGTGCTCACTGTCTGTCGTTCCAGTTTTCGTTTTTCGTACATAGTTGACTCAATGGCCAAGATAGAGACCCCCCTGCCCGCGCGAGCGGTCAATGGTGACAGTCTGCGTGATTCCGATGCTGGCTAACAGCCAGACGACGGAGAATTTACGTTAACCAGGCCACAATCCAGCTACAATCCTGACCCTCTCGGGATGATGGCATAATGCCATACTATTGCAGGTGGAGAGAAGATCCCGTTGCAGTAGCGGGGAAAGACAGGCCGGGTTACTCTGCAATGAACACACTACAAGGAAACACTGCATGCTACGCAAGGCTCTTTCGACTTTTTTTTGTGCCGCCCTTATCGCCTTCCCCGCCGTGGCCCATGAATACGAACTCGGCGAGCTGTACATCGATCACCCCTGGGCCCGCCCATTACCGCCCGTGGTGCCTTCCGGCGCGGCCTATCTGCGGATACAGAACCGCGGCGCGGACACCCATACCCTGCTCGCGGCCCGGTCTCCCATTGCCGACAAGGTCGAGGTCCACGAGCACGTCCATGTCGATGGCCTGATGAAGATGCAGCAGGTAGAGCGTTTGACCATCCCTGCCGGTGAAACGGTCACCTTTGCGCCGGGTGGCTACCACCTGATGATGTTCGGTCTCAAGCAGCCGCTGGTGGCCGGCGAACGCTTCCCGGTGACCCTGGTGTTCGAGAAAGCAGGCAGCATCGAGGTGGAGGTGATGATAGGTGACGCGCCTGCTGCGCCCGTCACGCAGGAGGCACCGGTCGTCGAGCCCGAAGCGGATCAGCACCACCATCACTGAGCTCAGTCATCCCCGGCGGGCTTGCGGTCGAGCAGATGGAAGCGCGGTAGCTCAAGGTGCCAGCGTATGGCTGCCAGCCGTATCGCCAGCACCGTACTGACAGCGATGGCCACATCCAGATCGGCCGGTGTTTCCAGCCGGGACAACACGATGTACACCAGGGAGCCGACAATGCAGGCCGTGGCGTAGATCTCGCGGTGAAAGATCAGCGGGATCTCGTTGCAGATGATGTCGCGAATCACGCCGCCAGCCACACCGGTCATCACGCCCATGATCACAGCCGCGCTGATGGGCACGGACTGAGCCAGTGCGACCTGGGTACCGATCACGGTAAAGATGGCCAGACCGAATGCATCGGCGACCAGAAGGCCCGTCTCGTGAATGGGCCGGGTCAACCGCACCCAGACGATCGTGCCCAGTGCCGCCAGCACGGCAACCAGTATGTACAGATCGTCACGTATCCAGACCACCGGATGGTTGTCCAGGATGGTATCGCGCAGCGTACCGCCACCGAGCGAGGTGACAATGGCAATGACCAGCACGCCGAACAGATCCATGGACTTGCGGCCGGCCACCAGCGCACCGGATATGGCAAAGACCGCCACGCCAAATAGATCGAACGCATAGAACCAGCTCATGCCGGCAGCTCCTTCGGGGCGGTCTAGTCGACGCGGGTGGGCACGCGCATGGTGACGAACTCTTCCGCGGCGGTCGGGTGGATCCCCAGCGTGGCGTCGAACATGGCCTTGGTCGCGCCGGCCTTCAGCGCGATCGCCATGCCCTGCACGATCTCCCCTGCCTCCGGGCCGACCATGTGCACGCCGAGTACCCGATCGGTCTGCTTGTCCACGACCATCTTCATGAGGCTTTCCTCGCCTCTGCCGGCGAGCGTGTTGCGCATCGGCCGGAAACGGCTCTCGTAAATCGCCAGACTGTAGCCCTGCTTGCGCGCCTGCTCCTCGGTCAACCCGAGGGCTGCGACGTTGGGAATGCAGAAGACTGCGGTCGCAATGTCGTTGTAGTCGACCGGGCGGTATTCCTCCGGCTTGAACAGACGGCGGGCCAGGGCCATGCCCTCGGCGAGCGCAACGGGCGTCAGCTGCATGGTGTGCGTGACGTCGCCAATCGCGAACACCGCCGGATCACTGGTCTGGTAGTCCCGGTCAACGTCCACGTAGCCATGGTCGTCCAGTTTCACTGCTGTGTTTTCCAGGCCGAGTCCGGCCAGGTTCGGCCGCCTGCCGGTGGCATACAACACCAGATCGGTTTCCAGCGTCGAGCCGTCGGACAGGGCGACATGCAGTACGCCGTCTTCGCTGCGCTCGACCGACAGCACATCGGTGTTGAAACGCACGTCCAGCTTCTTGGCCTTCATCGTGGTGGCCATATGTTCGCGGATGCTCTGATCAAATCCGCGCAGGAACAGGTCGCCACGGTACAGCTGCGTCACTTCGCAGCCGACACCGTGAAAGATGCTGGCGAATTCGATCGCGATATAGCCGCCACCCACCACTGTGACGCGTTTGGGCAGGGTCTCGAGATAGAACGCTTCGTTGGAACTGATGACGTGCTCGCTACCGGGAAACTGGGGAATATAAGGCCACCCGCCCGTGGCAATCAGGATGCGTTCTGCCGTATAGGTCTTGTCGCCTACAGCCACGGTATGCGAGTCCACGAAGCGAGCGCGGCCATCGATCAGGGTCACTCCGGCGCTGGACAGCAGATTGCGATAGATACCATTGAGCCGGGTAATCTCGCGGTTCTTGTTCTCCAGCAACCGGCTCCAGGTGAACTGTGTCTCGCCGATATCCCAGCCGTAGCCCTGGGCATCTTCCATGTCTTCGGCAAAGTGCGCGGCGTAGGCGAACAGCTTCTTGGGCACGCAGCCGACGTTGACGCAGGTACCGCCCAGATACAGGTCCTCGGCGACCCCGACTCTGGCCCCATAGCTGGCGGCCAACCGGCTGGCCCTGACCCCGCCTGACCCGGCTCCGATCACGAAAAGATCAAAATCAAACTCGCTCATGTTCTCCGCCTGACTGCTGAAAAAGAAGCGACAGCATAACGCATCAGCGCGTGCGATGGGCATGGGCACGGCTCGCTGAACCCTGCCCGCGGACAGATCATGATTCGATCTGTTTCTCGCCCCGGTTCTTGCCGTCCCGGGATGCATGCTCGATGGTGGCGTTGAGCTCGGCGCCCAGTAGCAACACGGCCGAGGATATGTAGAAAAACAGCAGCAGCACGATCATTGCGCCGATGCCGCCGTACATTGCATCGTAGTTGCTGAAGTTGCTCACATAGAAACCGAAGCCCAGGGATGCAGCGATCCATATGATCACCGCCACCACTGAGCCGGGCGTGATGAAGCGAAACGCCTGCTCCACGTCCGGCATCAGGTAATAGAGTATCGCCACCACCAGCATCAGCAGCAGGATTGCCGCCGGCCAGCGCAACCAGGCCCACAGGGTGACGGCCATGTCGCCCAGTCCGACCCAGCTACCCATCCACTCGATCCACTGTGGCCCCACGACCATCAGTGCTGCAGCCACCAGCAGCACGATGGCGATGCCGAGGGTGTACAGCACCGAAAGGGAGTACAGCTTCCAGCCCGGCCTGGACTCGCGCACGTTGTAGGCCTTGTTCATCGCGTTCATCAGGGAGCGTATACCATTGGAGGCGACCCATATGGCCACCACGATAGCCACCGAGAAGATGCTGTTCTTGCCGCTCTGCAGATCGGTAATCACCGGGTCGATGACCTCCTGGGCCGTCGCCGGCAGGACCAGCGCGGCCTGCTCGCGCAGCCAGGTAAAGAAATTGCCCAGATTGAGAAAGCTGAGCATGGCAATCAGAAACAGCAGGAACGGAAACAGCGAGAAAAGCGCCCGGTATGACAGCGCCGCCGCGTAGGTCGGCATATCGTCGTCGATGAAATTCCGGAAGGTTCTCTTGATGATCGAAAAGGTGCTTACTCCGTGCAGGTCCAGAAAAGCCATAGCCATCCCTCAATGCGGTGTGCGTCTCTATAGTCTGACGATTACAACACGTCAGAGTTCGGTCAGGTCAAACGGCAATGCCGCTCAACGGCAGCGCACCGGCCACAGCTGCTGCCACGAGGTGGTGTAATTCGGACTCTTCAATGCCTGCTTCATCCCCCAATGGGGCGTTACCGGCACCCGCGCCGGACGCAGCGTACCCCGCCCCCAGCGGCCATTGACGGCGTCCAGCACGCCCATCACTTTCTGTGCCGCACTGGGCTGCAGCTCGGCGAACAGATCGTCGGTAAACTGGCCGCGCTGGCACAAATCCAGTAACAGAATCTCTGCCTTGGCGTAGGCATACCCGGGCCGGAAGATGTGTTCCAGCCCCTGTTGTGCAGCTCGAATGATCAGGCGTGTGTCGTCTGAGGGGTAAGGCAGGTCGCAGACCACACCTCGGGCGAATTTGATCTCGTCAGGATTGAACATGCCGGTACGGATCGCGACCCGTACGCGCCGGCACAGGGAGCCCTGCGCCCTGAGTTTCTCGCAGGCGCGGGTGGTGTAGCTGGCCACCGCCTCGCGGATGGGGTCGAGCTCGTACAGCCGCTGGCCGAAGGCACGGCTGCTGCAAATCTCCTGCTTGGCCGGAGCCGCCTCTTCCAGCGCCAGGCAGGGCGTGCCACGCAACTCCCGCGCGGTCTTTTCCACCAGCACGCTGAACTGCTTGCGCAGTGTCCAGGCATCCGCCTGGGCCAGATCCCAGGCGGTGATGATACCCATCGCGGTCAGATGAGCGTTCATGCGCCGGCCGACGCCCCACACCTCCCCCACCGGCATGGCCTTGAGCAACTTGTCGCGGCGATCAGGATCGCAGACATCCACCACCCCGCCGGTCTGGGTCTGCCAGCGCTTGGCCGCCGCATTGGCGAGTTTGGCCAGTGTCTTGCTGGGCGCGATACCGACCCCGGTGGGAATGCCGGTGAGCTTCAGTACCCGGGCGCGAATCAGCCGTCCCAGCGCCTCCCGGTCGGCTACGCCGGTCATATCGGCGAAGGCTTCGTCGATCGAGTAGATCTCCAGCGCCGGCACCAGCCCCTCGATGACCGTCATCACCCGCTCGCTCATGTCGCCATACAGGGCATAGTTCGAGCTGAACGCTAGAACGCCGTGGCGCTCCAGGGTGCTGCGCACCTTGTGGTAAGGCTCGCCCATCTTCACGAAGGGCTTGGCGTCGGCCGACCGGGCGATGATGCAACCGTCATTATTGCTCAGCACCACGATGGGCACGCGCTGCAGGTCCGGGCGGAAAACGCGCTCGCAGGAGGCATAGACGGAGTACCTACGAATGACACGGTCATGGACGCTACCTTGAGATAAGCAATACGGTGCTTCCACCAAATGATCTTATGTCCATGGGGAAGGTCGGAATTAGGCTCAATTCAGTCGCTTTTATGTCCATACCTTTTGGGGGAAGGAAGACACTTTCCCGGACTTCAACCGGTCGATTTCATCCATAAGCTCCTCGACTGTCGAATTCTGCGCTGCCACAATCGAACTAAGTCTATCAATTTGCTTGCGATAATCTGCGAGCTTTTTTTTATCTGTTCTCGCTCTATTGTCCCTAGTACGCTTGCTCCCTTGATTTTGCTCCAACTTTGAAGATATGTAGGCTTGAATCTCAAGTACCAGCATAGGGTATCTATCCTTCTTCAACGCTGAGGGATCTCGGCCCGCTTCCCTCGCAATGTTGTTTTGAGTGATAGGCGATCCTAAGGGAAGCCGGGTTGTCTTGCTGTTTTTCAACCGAGTGAATGAATCTCTGAACTCCTCCTCAGCAGTTTTTCTAGTTTTTGATGACACTTAGATACACCTCGATCGCATAGATTTCTTTTTTTAACGCACTGAAACGAGGACTCTCAACATTTAGAGACTCAATTTCCTTTTCGAGAACGGTCTTGAGATGCCTTAAGCCTGGTTCCTTCTCGCGCTTAAAAATGGCATCAGAACAGATGCCGCCGCCATCACTTCCTGCACATTGAGCGATTGACTCTATACCGCCGTATTTACAAGCTCCAGCCTTCATGCAAAAGCCAGCCAAAGTACGCCTGCATCCCACTTCGCCCTCCGCTATTAGCTTAATAAGCTTTTTCTCCTCTCCAGCACTCACAAGATTGACCACCTTCATAGGTATAGTTTCAATAAAGTGGGGACGCACATTTTCGACGCTGTCCTGAATCACATTGGTCAACTGCCTATAGATTGCATTATAAGATTCGACGACGACCGCCGTCTCAGCATCTGAGTTAAGCCTTAAATTAATGTAGTTTCTTCCATAATAAAGTGTCATTTGTTGGGTTAAATGCTTCATTTGCCATTGCAAACTATTATCTGAAACCATATTAGAGGCAAACATATTGACGTTGGTCGTACGTCTCAGCTGATGCGCGGAAAAAGGCCAAGGAGACCCAATTCGAAAGCCTTTCTTATTGCCAAGATTGGGCGTTATGGATACTGCAGCTTTCCAATCTTCCTCGGTCACCAACAAAGTGTTTGGATCAAAGAATTTTGGAAACTGATCCATAAAAGTTCGCAATTTTAATTGAGAGATTAGCTCATTCTTTGAGTTTCGGTTATTACCAGTAACAGTCGCCCAAGGTTCTTTTGCGGCGAGGGAGAGAGGAACAGAACCATCATACACTGGATCAGATTCGTCATTAGAAAAATGTTTCAGTCGCCATCTAGCAACTTTGGTCGCCACATCAACAGCTCTTTTTGCCGAAATAGGCACAACCCATCTAGCATCGCTATCGGGGTCAGTTTTAGTGGTTTCACCAACCACCATAGCGATATCCCCAAGCCTAGCGTCGCGCTCTAGCAAAAAACAGTCGGATCTCAGTGAAACAGCCTCACTCACACGCTGAAGGGAGAAGCTCATAATATAGAAAAGTGACGCTTGTTTGACCATGTTAAAATAGGCTGAAAAGCGACTAATTTTGTTTTGAGCTTTTGGTTCACCCAGCCATTTAACGAAAAGCCGATTTAATTCATGCTCGACCAAGAACGCTTCAAAACCACTTGGGAATGTTATTCTCCGGCTGTGTAAATCTCTCATGGTAAAGGGGGAGCAATGAATCCTTTCCTGAGAAAAGGAAGCGTTATGATTATATGCGTTCGCTAACCAGTCGAACGCTGTTTCTAAAGCCTCTTGGTGTTCGAGAAAGTCGTCTAAACACTCACTCATCCTATTCAGGGCGTATGACCATATCCTAGGCGGGATATAAGGTGTTTGAACTGTTTCATGATCATTCTGCTGCGAGGCTAAGAAAACTAGCGCTCTCTCACCAAAGATTTCAAAACCAAGAATATCTGCATGCGGTCTCAGTTTATGCAAAAAACTGATATATATTTTATAAAAAGAACCTTGGAAAGCGTCGGAGACTTCTTTGTGAAGCGCAGGAAATCTTTGAATCTCTGAGATCAGTATTTTTGCCCTATCACAAACTTTCGCTATCTTTTTCAAGCAGTTGAAGATGTAGACGCAACTCCTAATTTTCCCAGGGAACAGCCTAGGATGGTAAATCACCAGATGGATGATTTTTTTAATTAGATTTCTATTTTCTGTTGAACTGCTAACGGTTTTGAAGTTAAAGGTTACAGAGCGCTCAAAAGCTCGGAAATCCCAGAAGTCTTCGCCGTAGAGCGAAAGTGCAGCACCTTGGTTATCAACCGACACTATCCACTCTTTAGCCGGAGGAAAACTAGATGGCCGATATAATGGAGAATTTTTCGTTACCAGTTTAGATGCAGACATAAAATGCATAGTCTCAATAGTCATTACTTCTCCAGGAGCTCAATAATAGGTGCCCAGTTCGGATGGTAGTAACCTTCTTCAATACGCGCCTGAGCCTCTACTACCCAGCTGGAGCGCGCCGAACTCGAGCCTTCAAACCAGGCAAGCTTTTCAGATAGTCGGTCAACCACAAGGTCAGAAGGTACCTCTTTGTGGCCCATCGCAATACCTGCCTCAATCGTCTTAAGGTGTCGAAAAGACGAAAGAGACCACACATAGTCTTGACTATCCACGTCCCGATGATGTGTGCACCATAGACATCCAGATGGGTTAACACAATTGGGTTTAACTACTGCTTCAGGCCTACTTGTTGCAGATTCCGGTGTCCCACTGCAAGTGCTGGCAATAACCGATAATTTAAGATCTTTCTTTTGAATTGGATCGTGCTTGTTCCAGAAATGGGCCACCTCAACCATGGCGCGCTGTTGACTGGGTCGCTCGTAACTCTCCCTAAGAACCTTACTAGTGTGCTGAGCCATTTCTGCTGTTAAGTCGTGGTCACCGGAGCGACGTAGCAGCCAATTAACTCTGGTGTTTCTCAGTTCCCTTGGTGTTACCCATGCGAGCGCATGCATTTCGAATATCTTTTTTAACATGAGAAAACTATTAAGCCCTGATCTCACATGGCTTTCATTTTTGCCTTTGTCACCAAATTGGGGGAAAAAATACGGGGAATCAGGGAAAAAGTGATTAACAAAAGCTCTAAACCTTTCAAGAAAAGGTTTGTATGACTTATATATTTGAAAGCATATCTCACCACCTTTTCTGTTCTTATAACACCTAACCTGCCAACTATCTCCGAGGGGCTTATACTTCAGCGCACTACGACCAAGCTCTTTAGCTTGGCTCAAATTCATGCCAGTTTGAGCGATGAAGATCAAAAACTCTGCTTGGACCCGCAGATTAACTAGGTGCCACCTTTTTGCCCCACCCTTCCGAGGGCGGATATCGCTAACTGTCTCCCTCCGTTTTAGGGCCTCTAGCTGTAACCACTTACCTTTTGTTGTTCGTTCTGAATTGTGACTGATTTTCCGTTCAAGTTCAGTCAAGCCTGCGTAGAGCAAGACCTCGCTGCCGTCGATCAGGCCCGCGCGGATTTTGACCTTTAGAGGAAGCGGTCCAAAAACAGACTCTTTAGAGACTCCTTCTACAATATCGACTAGAAAATTTCCTTGCTTAAAAGTTACCTCAAGATTTTGTTTTTCTGCCCGGCTACTTACCGCCTTTACCCTTCCCTTTTTGGACCTTAGTCGAGTCCTATTCACCAAGCGCAACGTTTCTGGAATCCTCAAAATAGAGCCGAGGATTGATGACAACGTGGCAGCCTTAATATAGGCCGACTGTTGACTAATGCTCCCCCCTTTTCTTGTCGATCTGACAAAGAGGTACTCCGCGTACTCTACATAATTAGCTTCGATGTCTGAGAGCGCAAACGAATACTCGCCACTCTCCAGAAATCTCAGGAATTCGGTAAGCGTGACCAGATAGTGAGGCAGCGATTTGATCGAATGGCCGGAATGGAGCCTGCTTTCAAGCTCTTCCTTAATGGCAATAACTAGATTCATCCGATCAGCTTTAGGCCTACCGAGTTCGTCCTTGGCAATTTTTTGGTAAGCCAGATTAGATCGCAATCTGGCCCCGCCTGAGTACATAAATCGGCTTAAATCGTACTGTGAGCCATATCCCCGCGCGTGCTCGCCATCCGAATACTTAATTAGCAAATCAGGCGCGGTCATTATAGGTGACCTTGTCAATCAACTGTTCAAATTCGTTAGATTTCCCGACATACAGATTGAAAAACTCGTCCGAGAGAGCCTCTTTTACTGGTTCTTTTTCGATAAACCTTACATATTTCCAAGTTGTTGCCTCATCTTTGTGCAGCATTGCATCCCGAACGAAAACTATTGCGTCGACCTGACTTGGCAATATATTCATTGCTAGACGCATCAACTGAGTGCCATATGTGGCTCGTGTTTGGTGAAACTTAAATTCTCTGAACTGATCCAGCCCTTCCTTGGCAAGCTTCTCGCGGAGATAGCTGATTAATTTTGTGAATGATGTTTCGGAGTAGCCATTTCCTCGCTCAGACAAAAATAATAATGTTTTATCTTTATTTGAAGCACGCGCCTGGCGATTAAGGCGTCGTACGGAATAAGCATAATGCTCAAGTTGATCAATAAGTGCGGAAGGAAAAGGAAGAGTACCGCTTACATCGTACTTGGTTTTAACCGCCGTGCCAGGTCCTACTGCAATGCGCTTCATCGAAGGAATTGTGGCGTCAGACTGAGCGTTATGCAGGTTTGAAAGACGGAGAGTCCGTATGGTCTCACTCCGAGCACCAGTAAAAAAGCCGATGATTGTCATTAAGTAGAGCTCCACTTTTCCTTGCTCGAAAAGAAAACTTAACAGCGTAGCTCTGTTCTCATCTGTCAGCGGCATCAAGCCATCTTCAAGTCCTCCACCAACTCTCTTCCGGTTTGGTACAGCCAACTCGCTAGAAACGACAGACATTGTTCGAGAAAATCCAACAGTGTTAAAAAAACGTACAGCTTTTGCCCTATCAATCCACATAGGCTCGCGGTCAATCCAGCCATAGAGTTGAGCCCATCGGTAGAAATGAATGATCGCGGACATTCTCGTGCTGGCTGTACTTGGGCTAACCAGTCCAGCTTCACGCTGCCTGATGAGAAATCCGCGGTACTGAAAAAGGCACCGATCTTTTTTCTTTTGTGGGAAATGCCGCCAATCGATATTGTTATCTTCCAGCCAGCATGCATAGGCTTTCAGATGGCTCATGTTTGATAGCACTGTCTTAATATTATTCCCCGCTACAGACTCCAGTTTGTTTAAGGCATAAGTATTAGCAGCAAGCCATGGTTCTCCATCATTGAAGAATATATGTGGCACCTTTGGTGTAGCCTTTAAATCCCTGACCGGAACCCAGAAAATTCCCTTAGAAGTTCTGCCAACATCAATCGCCATTGGCGTAATGCTGACATTTTCGAGCATAGCCATAACAGCCCCTCCAACTATTCGTAATATGTCTTAACCGACGACTGAAACTTAAGTGAATTCGATACGGTTTATGGTTTGAAACGCTGCTTCCAGAGCTTTGAAAACTCTAGGGCTAACCCTCTGAGAGCCGAGCACTTCAAAGCCACCGCCTTTCCGCTCTATTACTTTTCAGGTCCTGATGGTTTTCAAGCAATGCCGCAAGCTCCTCAATAGATTGGTGACGCGTCCGACCGGTCTTGCTATGGCCCGGGTGACGTTCATAGCCAATGATTTTGCTCAAGGGAGTTACCTCGTTGTTATCCTGAAACGAGCGACTCCGCACCAAAGCTAATTTGGTATTGAAAACCACAGTCTCAGATAAAATGTACAGAGCCAGGAAGGCGTACGCATCCGAAGTGGGTGTAACTTTTGCTAAATAGATTTTGAAAACCGGTCCCTTGTCGTCAGCATTTCGACCGGCTTTGCCACTTCAAGGTTACTTACACCCGCCAGTACTCCGCTGAATCACACTGATTCACACCGCGTTTCGTGGAGGCCTCAACTCCTAAGGCATGAAAAAATCTAACAGCTGCTCCCCTGAAGTCCGTGAACGTGCTTTCCGTATCGTCTGGAGAACCTGGATGACTATTCATCTGAATGGGTAGCCATCGAACCCATCGCACCCAAGATCTGTTGGGTCCCGCAGACGCTGGATGGCTGGGTGTTCGGCGCGGCCAGGTAGTCCCTACCACGGTGCCTGATGGCAACGTCGTTTGTCCTCTCGACAAGGTTCAGCGCCAGTTCAAAGCTGACCGTCCCAATCAGCTTTGGGTTTCAGACTTTACATACGTTTCAACGTGGCAGGGATGGCTCTATGTAGCCTTCGGTATCGATGTCTTTGCGCGACGTATCGTCGGCTGGCGTGTGAGCAACAGCATGAAAACGGACTTCGTGCTCGATGCTTTGGGGCAAGCACTCTACGCCCGGCAGCCAGGCCACACGGACGTGTTTGATCCATCATAGCGATAGGGGTAGTCAGTACGTCTCTATTCGTTATACGGAACGTCTCGCTGAGGCTGAAATAGAGCCCTCTGTTGGTAGCAAAGGAGACAGCTACGACAACGCCTTGGTGGAAACCATCAATGGCGTGTACAACGCGGAATTGATTTATCGGCAGTCTTTGCGGAGCCGCGAAGCCGTCGAAATCGCCATCTTGAAGTGGGTTCACTGGTACAACCACCAGCGGTTACTGAGCTCGATTGGATATATACAGCCGGCAGAAGCTGAGGCACACCTCTACCAGCAACACACCGGTCAGGCCATGGCCGCCTGACTTAAACGAAATGGCCGCCATAAAACCCGGTGTGATTCAGCCTGAGATTCCTAGCCGCTCGATGACCGCTACTGGGCCGAAAGTAGTCTCTTACCAAAGGCGGCTACCGGCCAAACCCTACGTTGGGCGCTGTTAACTGATTCACGGGTCGGAACGTAAATGCATATCCGGCAGTGATGGGCGGCCCGGATTGGTATAACCTGATACGGAGAAAGCAGCTAAGGATTGGCATGGATACGGAAAAGGTTTTGCTTGAAACCTACAGGAAATGGAGTGACGAGACGCTCATCAGAGCGATGTCGACTTTCACGCGAGACGGGGGGGTTGCCCGCAAGCCGTATCTGCAAGCCCTCCGCGAGCGCGGCTTAGAATGCGAGAAGCCCGTCTCAACCTTACTAGGGAAATGCTGACTGAATAGCTTACAGCTTCCTAGACGCCACGGGGCACCTAGTTCTGGCTAGCACTTGGTCGTCGCGGCTATCTGCCAGAAGCAGCCATCCAGCACGGACCTTTACTCATTCTGACGCTCGCCCATAGTTACCGAATCGCGGCCGATACGGGCCGGTAGATATGGGGTCGCAGACTGGTTATGCTCTGTCAGGCATGGACACGCAAAGGAATACGCGATGCTGCTCGGTCTCAATTTGCTCAACAAAACCAAGGACGACTTCTTAACAGATCTCGCCAACTTGGCCAAATCTCAAGAAACTCTTATATTCATCGACACTAACATCCTGGCTTACCTGTTCAAGCTGCACTCCGCAGCAAGGCAGGAATTTTTCGACTGGGCGGTAGCGGCTATTGGCGAAAATCGCCTGTATTTACCAGCGTGGTGCGCTGGTGAATATCTTGCCAAAGTCAGGGAGAATCTTCTTCACACCTATACCCCTAAAGGTAAAGGCGACGACCAGCCTAAGAAAGCGCTTGAGGCTATGCTTGATACCGCCTCTTTGTTTGTAGACGATGCAGTACTTAGGGCGACCAGCTATCCAGGTACCCGAACTGATTATCTAACAGGCTTCCGGGAAGCCATAGACGCGCTGAAGCAATACACTCGTGCGTTCAAACATCAATTTGATCCAGACGAAATCCACGCCGAAATTCAAGAGTACTTGGGGTCCGCGGTGCTCGAGTCCCCTCTTGCCAAGTTGTGTGACCGAGCAGCTAATGAAGGTCCGGCACGTATCGAACATCGCTTGCCACCTGGCTTTCGAGATGAAGGGAAGCCAGAAAATCGTCTGGGCGATTTAATTATTTGGTTGGAGCTTCTGGAGTACAGCGCTCAGCGGCGCACTGAGTTTACTCATGTACTTTTTTTGACTAATGATGAAAAATCCGACTGGGTATACACCCCGTCAAAACGGCTAGATATCACCCGCGTAGGTCCAAGACCTGTCCCGAACATCAATCCTAAGCTAAAGATCATCGATCCTCGCCTGGTTTCGGAGTTTCGGCAGGCTGTCGGTCATTCAGAGGTTTCGATCTGCAACCTCTCTTCTCTGGTGCAGGGTATATCCAAAACAGATCCAACTATCGTGGCTCAGCTCGCCGCTGCAATCCAGATAGACTTGGGAGTAAGTGAAGGTCTTGCCTCCGAAACCGAATTGTCCACTCAGCCAGAATCAAATGCAGAACCCGAGGCCGAACCATGCACGGCTTTTGAGGCCGAACCGGAGGCCGGCGCTCAGTTGGATCCGACAATTGGTTTGCAGCGGGCTGATGCGACTGAAGTACCAGTGCAACCAGTAGTTGAAGACCCTCAGGATGAGATCGCTGCTGTCATCCAATTAGAGGGATACCGCGACTCCACGTTTGAGGCAGATGCCCCGGGTCAGCTTAATGAGATCATCAGCTTGTTGAAGTCACACAACTGGTACATTCAAAATCCAGCTATAGAAAAGCTCTACTCAATCCTTAGCGACGATTTTCCCCCGACCTCTTGGTTCGTTCTAGGCCGCAACATTTATCAGGCGGCGTGTGGAAACGCCCAAAAGGCAATGGATTTCATGGCCAACTTGGATACCCGCCTCAAGCGCTTTCCAGGGTCGGTGCCGATGTACGTCTTGGCAGGCATGACTTACGAAATATACTTCAACAGCCAAGGCGTTCTGCGTGATACCCCCAAAGCTGGTTACCTCGCCAAACCTTTAGCTCTGCTGGCGAAAGAGGAGTATTCAGCCGTGCGCGCATTCATTAGGTCAAAGCTGGATCAAGCGGGGGCGCAATTATATTTCTACCCCGGGAACGATCAGAAGAAGACTGTGGTTATTCAATCCGCCCCGTCAGAAGCTGGCGACACGCTTGAGGCTGATAAACGGCGACGGCTCAGCTCAATTACCATCGATGGATGTCAGATTTTGGTAGATGTTCAGCCCGAAAACAATGAGCTGTTAACTCGATACAGGACGTCTTATACAGCTAAAGATATCTTGGACGACATCTCCGTTACCCTGTCGATCCCACGTTGGGCGTTGACCCTGCAGCTTAATCCCGAAGTTGATGCTAGCGTTCGCTTTGTGGTCCCCGATGACCGGTGGCTCACGCCTCGTATAGCTGAAGAGGCAACTGCGGAGGTAGAAGCTGTATAGGTCGTCAACATAGCGTTCTGGCCGGAAGCCACTCGATCAACGGCAACTAACGGCCAGGAGCAGTCATTTCAAGCCCAGTGCGCCACGCTTTCGAGTTTGTTCCACACGCCAGGTCAATCGTCCAGTCGGAAGGATTGTGCATGTATATTGGCGGCACTCTACCACCTGCTCGGAATGCCGTGATGGTTGACCAAGAATACGAGATGAAGGTCCGCTATTTGGCGGACATGGAAGAGGAATCCCGCAAAAGGCTTGCCGAAGCAGCTGTCCTGATTGCGAAGTTTACGCCTCTGGCCGCATCCAAGGGCGTGATCCTCGGCGCGGAGTCATTTGAATACATCCAGACCACCGGCATCGTTGCTAAAGCGCCGGGGATCGCAAGGGCGCTACTGGGGCCAATAAGGGCTGAGCGCGATGGACTGTTGCCGTTCAACGAGATCGCGAGTCGCTTCCCTCCTAGCCCACACCGCGAAGGATGCTTTGCTGGCCCCGACTTTATCTTAATGGCCCACCCCTGTTACCGGCGCGGAATGCACCCAATCAACAACTGGGCCCCGAGGTTTATAGACCTGTTCTGGCGGTTCGACGGCCCTGGCGTTGAAAAATACATTGCCCTTGATGAAGACCGGGTCCAAATCGACATCGACGGGCTGGGCTATTTCGAAGCCGATACCTGGTACGGCGCACCCTTCGATGAGGACATACGGAGTATCAAACCCGGAATCGTCAAGCTGCGCCCGCCCATGGATCTTGAGTCTCGGCATGTCTCTCTCCTCTTTGCCGACACGTACTGTCTAGACATCAAGTGGAGCGAGTTGGATGGCATTAAAACGTTCCAAGCCTTGGAAATGAAGATGGAGAGCATCCGGGTCGAGGTCGGAGGGCAACACTACTTCCCCTGACGCTACTTGCACGCCGAGTTTGACCTTGCGGCCAATTGTTTCAGGCACTTCGACGGCGCAATCCAGCTTTTCACAGAGGAAGAATATTTCCAGCGGCGGGATTCCGACTTCAATATGACAATGAAGAACCCTACGCATATCAAGGCCAGGTCGAGTAAAGTCTTCAAGATCAATGGCCCACTGAAAGTGGAAGAGTGGGTCGATTTCTGCTGCCACTTCTACACAGCTAATCCGCTTACCTTCGAGTACTTCAGTGGTGATTATCCGAAGCATGTCACCGAGATTCTTGAAAGGATCAGGGGCCACACATCGCAACTCACCGACGAGACCTAATCAAGGTGAATTTTTGGAGCAGCTAGGTCTCACCCGTTGCGTTCAGCTAACCACATTGAGGTAAAAGTGAAGATAGATTGGGAACGGATCGAGCTGGTGGCGATTGCTTGTCGTAGAGGCCTCATGGGGTTGTCCGGTAATAAGGGCTCCGTCTTTCATGGTTTTCCCAGGGCTGCTTGTGGACCGGCTTCCGAAATACTTGGGCGACTTCTGAAGGAAGAGTTCGGCTTCGATGGCGTCTACGTTTGCGGGCAAGATCATCCTTATTTAGGGCAAGAGCAATCGCATGCTTGGTTTGAGGTGGGCGAGTTCCTGGTCGACATTACCCATGATCAGTTTGAAGGAACCGGTCTCTGCGGTTGGGTATTTGAGCGCGGAAATGAATGGCATACCCTGTTCAACGAAAGAGACCCGCGCCAGGGCTTTTGTACGCCATCAGACTGGCCATGCTATCCGCACGATGGGTACCAAGCTGCATTGATAGAGTTCAAAAAGGGCTCTCAGTAGAGGATCAGGGGACGCGCGATGGCTGAGATCGGTGCACTCGAGCGGCGCAAGCTCGAAAAACTCCTAGGTATGGGAAGCGGCTACGTCCTGGACTTCTCGGATCGCACCTATGCGGAGTTCTTCATCGACTTTCGGGTCGACATCGATGCGCCACAGTTCCGGACCGGGGGTGACTCCAAGGCCAAGAGGATGCGGACCTTCTGGGATATCGCTCCGAGCCACACTGTTGGCAAAGTGCTTGACGGGCTCATCGCCTACGGCGTGGAGAATGGACACCTGGGCGGCAGTAATCCGATGCTGATCGACGATTGCCGCAAGATCGCGCAGCGCCTGCTCAGCGACCAGCCTGTCATCGACCTGGATGCTCTGACCGCCATTGCAGATGAGCGTGACTTCGAGGTAGTGGCCGAGCATGTGCGCGAGGCCATCGAGAAGAACCAGCCCGAGGGCGCGCTCGATCGCCTACACACCTTCGTCAACAAGTTCATCCGGATCACCTGTGAGCCGCATGGCATCACGATTAGCCGGGACAAACCCCTGCACAGTGTTTTCGGCGAGTATGTGAAGGCCCTGCGCGAAAGCGGTCACCTGGAATCAGTCATGACTGATCGGATACTCAGATCCTCCATTTCCGTACTCGAGGCCTTCAATGACGTAAGGAACAATAAAAGCCTGGCCCATGACAATCCCATTCTAAACTACGACGAGAGTTTGCTTGTGTTTAATCACGTGGCGTCATCCATTCGATTCATCAAGTCACTGGAAGCACGGATCAAGGCGAAGAGTCTGCAACAGACGGCGGAGCCGGCTTGGGACGACTCAATACCGTTTTAGGAAGGTCCACACAGGAAAGCGAATTCATGGCAGACAACAGCCTAAAAGTAAGCGAATTGGCCCGGTTCGCCAGGAATCTGGAGAACTTCTCCAAGACTAGCTCTGAACAAGCGATGTACCACCGCTTTCACGGCATCTTGGAAAGCCAAATCGTCACACTGCAATGCTGCGGGGTGATAACGAGTCAGGGAGCGGTCAAACTGCATGAGCAGATGGTAGAAGTGATACGTGCCAAGCGCGGCACGGCACAGCAGCCGCAGTGAGTCGTCCACAAATTTTAGACACTATATGACCGCTTCTGGCCGGGAGTCCTCATTGGCGAATTACTGCTGGCTGCTGTCGCATTCATCCAAAATGAAGAGATAATTGCGCGTCTTTTTGACCCGCTTCTCGATCTATGCGGATAGCCGGCTTTTTTACTCAGCCTGGATCAGAACAGGCCGGGAAAAAGGAACTCAATGGAATGCCTAGATAGTCCCAGCGATACCGGTTTAAATCCCTCTTGGTAAATCAAGCCCTCGTCCACCATTTGGTTGAGCAGATTATGGACAAAGCTCTCGCTCATGCTCAGCATGGCTCGAATTTCCGGCCGCTCCATTGGCCCATAGTTAAGGAGACCCCGATACACGTCCCGAGCTTCGATGCGCAAAACTGGCAGCTCCATGCCGGTGGTACTAGGTAGCGCACCCTGATTGCGCATCTCGAAATAATTGTCTATTCGCTGGCTCAGCATCCGAGGCTCCAGAAGGGAGCTGAAGTACCGCACCTGTTCCAGCGCCGTCGCGATGAAATACTCCGTGAACTTGAGAAGGCCGCTGTC
>JAESUC010000025.1 GCA_016763285.1 Pseudomonas sp. | reverse complement strand
TCACTGCGAAACCTGCGGCGACGTACCCGTGCCGGAAGATCAGTTGCCGGTGGTGCTGCCGGAGGACGTGGTCCCCGACGGCAACGGCAGCCCGCTGGCACGCATGCCCGAATTCTACGAATGCGCCTGCCCCCGTTGTGGCGCCCCGGCCAAGCGCGAAACCGACACCATGGACACCTTCGTGGAGAGCTCCTGGTATTTCGCCCGTTACGCCTCGCCCCACTTCGAGCAGGGCATGGTGGACCCGGCTGCAGCCAATTACTGGCTGCCGGTCGATCAGTATATCGGCGGCATCGAGCACGCGATTCTGCACCTGCTTTACGCCCGCTTCTTCCACAAGCTGATGCGCGACGAAGGCCTGCTTGATTCGGACGAGCCGTTCAAGAACCTGCTGACCCAGGGCATGGTAATCGCCGAAACCTATTACCGCCTGGCCGAGAATGGCTCCAAGGTCTGGTTCAACCCCGCCGATGTGCAGGTCGAACGCGATGCCAAGGGCAAGATCGTAGCCGCCCGGCTGGCCAGTGATGGGCAACCGGTAGAGATCGGCGGCGTCGAGAAGATGTCCAAATCGAAGAACAACGGCGTCGATCCGCAGTCGATGATCGACCAGTACGGCGCCGACACCTGTCGTCTGTTCATGATGTTTGCCTCTCCGCCGGACATGAGCCTGGAGTGGTCGGATACCGGTGTCGAGGGCGCCCACCGCTTCCTGCGCCGCGTCTGGCGGCTGGCACACCAGCACGTGGCTGCCGGCCCGGCTGGCGCGCTGGACCGGACCGGTTTGAACGATGACCAGAAAGCGGTACGCCGCGCCATCCATCTGGCCATTCGCCAGGCCACCCAGGATATTGGCCAGAACCACAAGTTCAATACCGCCATTGCCGCGATCATGACGCTGATGAACACCCTGGAGAAAGCCGCCCAGGCGAGCGCCCAGGACAGGGCCCTGCTGCAGGAAGGACTGGAAGCCGTCGTACTGCTGCTGGCCCCCATCACGCCCCACATCAGCCACGCGCTATGGCGCGCGCTGGGTCATGAGGACCTTGCCGTGCAGGCGCGCTGGCCGGCGCTCGATGAAACCGCCCTGGTGCAGGACACCCTGCAACTGGTCATCCAGGTCAACGGCAAGCTGCGTGGCCATATCGAAGTCGCTGCAGACGCGGCCCGCGATGAAGTGGAAGCGGCCGCACGGGCCAACGAGAACGTCGTGCGCTTTACCGAGGGCCTGACCATCCGCAAGGTGATTGTCGTGCCCGGCAAATTGGTCAATATCGTCGCCAACTGACACGCAATGGAGAGCAACATGTTACTGAACCATCCCCGCCGGCTGATCGGCAGCGTCGTGATCGGCCTGAGCCTGGCGCTCAGCGGCTGCGGTTTCCATCTGCGCGGCACTGGCGTGGACAACGTCGCCCTCGACGAGCTGGAGCTCAGTGCGCGCAACAGCTACGGCCAGCTATACCGGAACATCCGCCAGGCGCTGATCATCGACGGCGTGGAAATAACCGAAACGGCGCCCTATCACCTGCAGTTGCTGGAAGAGCGGCTGGACAAGACGGCGGTCACCTATACCAGCCGGGCAACACCGGCCGAGTTCGAACTCGAGACCATACTGACCTTCCAGATCAGCGATGACCGGGGCCGGCCGCTGGTTGGCCCGGAAACCCTGAGAACCCAGCGGATCTTCGTCAACGACACCGACAACCTGACCGGTACCAGCGAAGAGGAAGACCTGCTGCGCCGTGAAATGCGTGACGATCTGACCCGTCAGCTGCTTTTCCGCCTCTCCAGCCTGAGCGAAAGCGAGCTGTCTGCCCGCGAAGAGGCCCTGGACCGTGAGAGCCGCTGAGCCGGCATGAAACTCAACCCCGCCCAGCTGGTAAGACAGCTCAAGGAATCACTGGCACCGGTCTACGTCATCAGCGGTGACGAGCCGCTGTTGGCGGGCGAGGCGGCCGACCTGATCCGGGCGGCGTGCAGGCGTGAAGGCAGCGAGGAACGCCTGGTGTTTCACATAGACCGGGCGTTCGACTGGGGGCAACTGCACGAAACCAGTCACAGCTTGTCGCTGTTTGCCCAGAAACGGTTGATCGAACTGCGTATCCCGGGGGGCAAGCCCGGCGACGAGGGCGCCAAAGCCATTATTGCCTGGCTGGACAGTCCGCCACCGGATACCACCTTGCTGATCAGCCTGCCCAAGCTCGATGGCAGCGCCCAGCGGACCAAATGGGCCAAGGCGCTCATCGATCATGCCAGCAGTCGCTTCGTGCAGATATGGCCGGTGGACGCCCAGCAACTGCCGGGCTGGATGCGTGACCGGCTCGCCGCAGCAGGCATTACCCCCAGCGCTGAAGCGCTTGAGCTGTTGAGCGCGCGGGTCGAGGGCAACCTGCTTGCCGCCGCGCAGGAAGTACAGAAGCTCAAGCTCCATTGCGACGCCGGGCACCTGGACCTGGACACCGTTCAGCGTGTGGTGGCCGACAGTGCCCGTTTCGACGTGTTCTCCCTGGTGGACGCCATGCTGCAGGGCCAGCCCGAGCACGCCCTGCGGATTCTCCAGGGCCTGCGCGGTGAGGGCGTCGAAGCGCCGGTCGTGCTCTGGGCGCTGGCACGGGAAATCCGCGCCCTGGCAGGCATGGCCCATGAACTGAGTCGTCAGGTGCCGCTGGAACGTGTGTTTGCCAATCAGCGTCCTCCGGTCTGGGACAAACGCAAACCGGTGCTGTCCCAGGCCCTGAAGCGCCACCCAGCCGCAGCCTGGGATCGTTGGTTGCAGGCGGCCCAGCAGATCGACGAGCAGATCAAGGGCCAGCACCCAGGATCTGCTTGGGACGGTCTCGGCGCCATGGTGCTGGCAGTCGCCGGGCTTCGATTGCCGCTCACACCGCAACGCGCTCACTGACCTGCCCGGGGCCTACCCACCATGCTGCCCAGGCGCCTTCTGCCATTTCTCCAGGAAAACCCATCCCTGGCCCTGTTTGCCCTGCTGGCCACCGCCTCCTCGGGTTTCGGTCAGACCTTTTTGCTCGGCCTGTTTGGCGATGAAATTCGCAGTGCTTTCAACCTCTCACACTCCGCCTATGGCCTGATCTACAGTCTGGCCACGCTATGCTCGGCCGCGCTGCTGCTGCGGTTCGGCTCTCTGCTGGATCATTGGTCCCTGCGCCGCGTCACCCTGATGGCCATTCTGGTACTCAGCGCTGGCTGTATGATGCTGGGCCTGGCCGGGCACCTGTGGATGCTGGCCCTGGGATTTCTGCTCGTGCGGTTTGGCGGTCAGGCCATGCTCTCGCATATCGGCATGACCACGGCCGGACGTTATTTCAGCCTTAATCGGGGCAAGGTGGTCGCTTTCAGCGCCAGCGGCTTCCCGCTGTCGGAGGCGGTGTTGCCGCTGCTGGTCTCGGTACTGGTAGTAGCCGTTGGCTGGCGTGGAAGCTGGATCGCCTCGGCGATCATCCTGCTCATTCTGCTTTTGCCACTGATGCTCTGGCTGAGCCGCAATGCCAGTCACCCTCAGGCGAGCGGCAACGACGCACACCAGCCCCTGTCCGGCTGGACACGGGCCGAGGTGCTACGCGACCGCGGGTTCTATCTGTTGTTACCTGCCTCGATCGCAGTGCCCTTTATTGTCACGGCACTGTTTTTCCACCAGGGCGCGATCACTGGACTCAAGGGCTGGAGCCTGGAAGAGTTTGCGCGTTCGTTCATCAGCTACGGCGCAGGTCACCTGCTGAGCCTGTTGCTGGCCGGGGTGCTGATCGACCGTGTGGGCGCGCAGAAGCTCCTGCCGGTGGCGCTTATGCCGCTTCTGGCCGGCCTGCTGGTGCTCGGCATACACGACGCAAACTGGACACCCTGGTTGTTCCTCGGGTTACTCGGGCTGAGCCAGGGTGCGATGAACGCCACGCTGGGAGCCCTGTGGCCGGAACGCTATGGTGTGCGCCATATCGGCGCTATACGCTCGGTGATGCAAGCCATCATGGTGTTATCCACTGCGGTAGCGCCCGTGGCCCTGGGGTTGCTTCTGGATGTTGGGGTCGGCATCGCCGGGCTGGCAGCGCTGCTTGCCGTGTATACGGCAGCCGCGGCAGCCCTGGCGGCAGCCACGGCAAGAGCATCAGCGTAGCAGGCTTAGCGCAGCAACAGGACAGGGCGGGAGGTTTTCTGCAGGATATTGGTCGTGGTGCTGCCCACAAAGAACTGCCGGATGCGCGAGTGCCCATAGGCGCCCATCACCAGCAGATCAATATCATGGGCCT
>JAESUC010000024.1 GCA_016763285.1 Pseudomonas sp. | reverse complement strand
GCCCGTTCACCGCGCTGGGCCATCGCGTTCAAGTTCCCGGCCCAGGAGGAGATCACCGAGCTGCAGGATGTGGAGTTCCGCGTCGGGCGCACCGGGGCCGTGACACCGGTGGCGCGTTTGCGTCCGGTGTCGGTCGGTGGCGTGACGGTGTCCAACGCCACACTGCACAACATGGACGAAATCGAACGCCTCGGCGTGATGATCGGTGACAGCGTGATCATCCGCCGCGCCGGGGACGTTATTCCCCAGGTGGTGCAGGTGGTGCTCGAGCGTCGCCCGGAGGATGCCCGCAGCATACCGGTGCCGCAGCAGTGCCCGGTCTGCGGATCGGACGTCGAACGCACGCGGATCGTCAAACGCAGCAAGGGTCGGGAAACGTCCACCGAAGGCTCGATTTTGCGCTGTGTCGGTCGCCTGACCTGCCAGGCGCAGGTCAAACAGGCGATCATTCACTTTGTCTCCCGCCGCGCGATGGATATCGATGGCCTGGGTGAAAAGAGCGTGGAGCAACTGGTCGATCATCAGCTGGTGCATTCGCCCGCCGACCTGTTCCGCCTTACCGTGCCGGATGTGCTGGCGCTGGAGGGCTTCGCCGAGCTGTCGGCCAGCAACCTGATCGAGTCGATCGATGCCAGCCGCCGACCTGCGCTGGCCCGCTTCGTCTATGCCCTGGGCATTCCCGATGTCGGCGAGGAAACCGCCAAGCTGCTGGCCCGGGCCTTTGGCTCCCTGGAGCGGATCAGCCAGGCGCTGCCGGAGGTACTGGAGTATCTGCCGGACGTGGGCGGTGAAGTCGCCCACGAGATACACGCGTTCTTTGACGACGTGCATAACCAGCAGGTTATTCAGCAGCTGCGTGCCAACGGTGTTGAGGTACAGGAGGAGGGCAGTCTCGGCGCCGAGTTTGCCGCGAGCGTCAGCTTCGCCGATTTTATCGCCCGGCTGGAGATCCCCCATGTGGCCCGCACCAGTGCCGATCGGCTGGCGACGGCCTTCGGTAGCCTGCAACAGCTGATCGAGGCCGACTGGCTGGATCTCAAGCAGGTCGACCGACTGAACGAGAAGGCGATCAAGAGCCTGCGCGGCTATTTCCAGGCCGAGCAAAGCCGTCAGCGTGCCCAGGCCATCGAGGCGCAGCTGCGCGAATTCGGCATGCACTGGGAGAGCCCGCGTGCCAGCACCGACAGCCTGCCACTGGCAGGTCAGAGTTGGGTGCTAACCGGGACCCTGGAAACCTTCTCGCGGGAGGTGGCCAAGGCGCATCTGGAAAGCCTGGGCGCGAAGGTGGCTGGCAGTGTTTCGGCAAAGACCCACTGTGTGGTCGCTGGCCCGGGGGCGGGCAGCAAACTGGCCAAGGCGGAACAGCTGAAGGTACCCGTGCTGGATGAGCAGGGTCTGCTTGATCTGCTCGGCAGGCACGGAATTTCAAGCTAGGGCTCGTCAGGGCGGGGTAGTGCCGGCGCCCGGAAAGCGCAGGCGACAATTGTTTCGGCTATTTGACGTCGGGCATCTGGCATATCTGCCCGCCAGTGCATACTCTAGCGCTAAACACCCCCAGGCCCAGAGATGCCAATGCAGCCCCCCGAGAAACCGGAAAACGAGCAGGCCCGTCTGCAGGCCTTGTATGAGACCGGACTGCTGTTCTCGGCCGACGAGCCGCGTTTTGATCGCATCACGCGCCTGGCGCAGCGCCTGTTTGATGTGGATATCGCCCTCATCTCGCTGGTGGCTGACGACATTCAATGGTTCAAATCCCGTCAGGGGCTCGACGCGACTCAGACTGACCGTGGCGTATCCTTCTGCGGCCATGCCATTTTGCAGGACGACATCTTTGTCGTGAACAACGCCATCGAGGACGCGCGTTTCAGTGACAATCCGCTGGTCACCGGTGAGCCCAATATCCGCTTTTATGCAGGCGCGCCCCTGCGTATCGAGCAGGACTCTGACGGGAACGAGTTCAAACTGGGTACCCTGTGCGTCATCCACTCGCAGACCAGGACCTTCACTCCCGAGAACAGACAGTTGTTGCGTGACCTCGCCGATCTGGTCGAGCTCGAGTTGCGCCAGGCCCGCCTGCAGGAACAGTTGACCCGCGCTGAAGTGGCAGAGCAACGGCTGGCCTCGGTCATCGAGGGTACCAATATCGGTACCTGGGAATGGAATGTGCAAACCGGCGCCACGGTATTCAATGAGCGCTGGGCGGATATCGTTGGCTACACTCTCGCCGAACTGGCCCCGGTGAGTATCGATACCTGGATGGGGCTGGCCCACCCCGATGACCTGCAAGCATCCAATGCCGCGCTGCAGGCGCATTTCGACGGCACTGCCGAATTCTACGATGTGCAGTGCCGCATGCGGCACAAGGACGGACACTGGGTCTGGGTACATGATCGTGGCCGCCTGGTCAGTCGTTCTGCCGACGGTCAGCCGCTCTGGATGGCCGGCACCCATGCCGATGTCAGCGCTCAGGTTCAGGCGCAGCAGGCGCTGTCGCAAAGCGAAGCACGTCTGCGCGCACTCTTCGAGCTGGCGCCCTACGGCATCGCCCTGAACGACTTCGAGACGGGCAGCTTCATCGATATCAATCCGGCTTTGCTCAAGCCGACCGGCTACGGTCGGGAAGAATTCATGGCGTTGAGTTATTGGCAGATCACTCCTGAGGAATATGCTGAACAGGAGCAGGCGCAACTCGTCAGCATGCGCGAGACCGGCCGCTATGGCCCCTTCGAGAAGGAGTACATCCGCAAGGATGGCTCACGGTATCCGGTACTGCTCAGCGGTATGCTGGTCAACGATCTCAACGGGCGGATGCTGATCTGGTCGATTATCGAGGACATCTCCGAGCGCAAGCGCATGGAGCAGATCAAGGATGATTTCATAGCCACTGTCAGCCATGAATTGCGCACCCCCCTGACGGCCCTGCGCGGTGCTCTGGCACTGGTTTCTTCCGGCACGCTGGGCGAGTTGCCTGCGGTGGCTGCGGATATGGTCGCTGTGGCTGAAAAGAACAGCCAGCGTTTGATGCTGTTGATCAATGACCTGCTCGATATGGAGAAGCTGCTGGACGGCAAGATGGTGTTCAACCTCCAGTGGCATGATCTGAAACCGCTTATCGAAAGCTCCCTGGATGAAAATCTGCCTTACGCCAATCTGTACCAGGTATCGCTGCACTATGAGGATCTGACCGAGGGCGCCCAGGTCAGCGTCGACTCATCCAGGTTGCAACAGATCATGGCCAACCTGTTGTCCAATGCCATCAAGTTCTCCCCGACCGGCGGACAGGTGACGGTCACCAGCCAATGGCATGGCGGGGCCATACGGATCTGCGTGGCGGATCAGGGCCCGGGCATTGCCCCCGAGTTTCACGAGCGGATTTTCCAGAAGTTCTCCCAGGCCGATTCCTCCGCTACCCGCCAGCGCGGCGGTACCGGCCTGGGTCTGGCGATTACCCGTGAACTGGTGCAGAACATGGGAGGCTGTATCAGTTTTGCTTCCACCCTGGGCATGGGCGCCAGGTTTTTTGTCGATCTGCCATCGCGAGCCGAGCCTGTATCAACCGGTGATCAATGAACGGACAATATCGGGGCTGGCGAAGGAGCGTCTTCTGGCTCTTGGTGGCAGGTCTGTTCATCTGCTTGCTGGTGCCCATGGAGTATGGGCTGCGCGCCTATCGTGACACGAACAACACGGCTGATCTCAGGGACACCCTTGAGCGCGCCAACGGCATACGCGCGCTACTTGAATCGGAGATCAATAGCGCGGCTTTCCTGGCTACCGGGGTGGAGTCCTATATCGTCGCTCGCGAGGGCCGGCTCGATCCGAGGGAAATACAGAGGATCCTCGCTCTGGTGTTTGAACGCGGCCGGCATTTTCGCAATATCGGTATAGCCCCGGACAATCGCATTGCCTGGGTCTTTCCCCGGGCAGGCAATGAAGCTGTAATAGGTTTGCACTACGCCGATCTTGCTGAACAGTGGCCTGGTATCCAGGAGGTGATTGCCGAGGGCGAGGGGCGCTTGAGTGGTCCGGTCGAATTGGTGCAGGGCGGCCGGGGCCTGATCTATCGTGCACCGATCCAGATAAACGGTGAATACTGGGGGCTGCTCAGCACGGTGATTGATGCCGACAGCGTGTTCGAATATCTGCGCGCTATCGCTGGGGAGCTGGCACCGGTCATCGCCCTGCGGCAGATCAGAAGCGATGGAGAGCCAGGCGCCGTTTTTTTTGGTGATGCAGCCTTGTTTCAACGCCCGCTTGAGCTTTTGCCCGTCAACCTGCCGGGCAGCCGTTGGGAAATGGCAGTGCAGACCCCGATGGGTTCGCGGCTCGCCCTCGGCTGGTATCGTGTTCTGGAATTCGGTCTCGCCCTATTTCTGGCAGTGATGCTGGGGCTCCTGCTGCGCCTGATCTGGCAACGCAATCTGCTTCGCCAGCTGGATGCACAGGTCAGAGAGCGCACCTCGGAACTGAGCCAGAGCCATGATCTGCTCTACTCGGTACTGGCGGCAGCACGCTCCTTTGCCATAGTGGCAACTGACGCGCGCGGTGTCATCATGCTCTTCAATAAAGGAGCTGAACGCATGCTCGGCTACCAGGCGGAAGACATGGTCGGCAAACAGCAGCCCGGTTCTTTCCTGGTGGCTGAAGAGATCAGCCAGCGGGCCCGTGTGCTTGAGGCTGAGCTCGGACGACCGTTGCAGGGAGACGAGGTTTTCACGCTGCGAGCGCAACAGGGCACCGAAGAAGTCTTGATGATGCATTACCGGCATCGCGACGGTAGATTGATACCGGTCCAGGCGGTGGTCAGTGCCATCAAGGATGCTGACGGCGGGGTGCGGGGATACTTGGGTATTGCCGAGGACATATCCGAACGATTACGCAACGAGACGCTAAAGAATCAGTTCATCTCCACCGTCAGTCATGAGTTGCGCACCCCGCTGACGGCAATCAGCGGCGCCTTGGGGCTCCTGCGTGCCGGCTCGTTGGGGCCTGTGCCCGAGAGTATGGGGCAGATGCTGGAGATCGCCTGTAGCAACAGCGAGCGGTTGACCCGTCTGGTTGATGATCTGCTGGATGTAGAGAAACTAATGGCTGGCCGCATGGCGCTGTATCCTGCGGTCCATCCTGTAGCCGATCTTGTGCGTGCCAGCCTGGATAATCTGCAAGCCATGGCCGCGCAGCAAGACGCAAAGCTTGTCATCCGCCAGCTTGACGGGCTGAGGGTCCGGGTTGATGCGTCGCGTTTTCAGCAGGTGCTGACCAACCTGCTGAGCAACGCCATCAAGTTTTCCCCGCCGGGCGGATGCGTTAGCGTTGAGATGAGCCAGATTGCAGGGCACGTTCGGATCCTGGTAACCGATCAGGGGCCGGGTATACCCGCAGCCTTTCATCCACAGCTGTTCCAACGTTTTGCCCAAGCCGACAGTGGTGATAGTCGTCGCCAGTCAGGTACCGGCTTGGGGCTGGCCATCAGCAAGCAATTGACCGAACATATGGGCGGTCGCATAGGCTATGAACCCGGGCCTGCAGGCGGAAGCTGTTTCTGGGTGGAATTTCCCATAGTTGAACCTGCGGTTGACGTATGTCACGCCGGAGTGGATTCTGGAGGTCCCCAATAGATCCCTATCTTGAATACTGTGGCATCATTCGGGCCATTCGCGGGCTGTCTGGTCTCATATCAGCCCCCAAGGAGGTTCGCCAATGGCTGAGCTGGTACGAGTGATGTATGTCGAGGACGACCCGGATATACGCACGGTGGCCAAGCTGGCGCTGGAGGCGGTGGGCGGGCTGGTGGTCGAGCTGTGCGAACGGGGCGACCACGCCGTGGCGCAGGCGGAGGCCTTCGGCCCCCAGATGATACTGCTGGATGTGATGATGCCTGGAATGGATGGCCCGGCAACCCTTCGGGCGATCCGCGAACGACCCGAATTGCGCGATATTCCCGTGGCCTTTCTGACGGCCAAGGCCCAGGCGCATGAGATCGAGCATTTCAAGAGCCTTGGCGCGGTCGGGGTGCTCGCCAAACCCTTTGATCCCATGACGCTCGCCCAGCAGGTACGAGCCCTCTGGCAGCAAGCAGTCTGACGAGGTTTGCATGAGTACCAATTTTATCCCGAGACGCTCGTCCACCAGGTGCGAGCCCTCGGACAGCAAGCAGTCTGGTGAGGTTCCCATGAGTACCAATGATCAGTTACTGGCTTTGCGACAGAAGTACAAACAGACACTACCGGCAACCCTCGCCCGGATCGGGATTCTGGCCGAGTCGCTGGTCGAGGGTACGTCTCATGAGGATGCGACCCCGGATCGCACTGCCCTGAGCGAGGCACTGCACAAGCTGGCAGGCTCAGCCGGCAGCTTCGGGCTGCCGGCACTCAGCGCCCAGGCCTCGCGACTTGACAGGCAGCTGGAGCAGTTGCTGGCTGCTGATCCGCAGGATGACAAATACGGACTGTGGATCGGTAGGTTGGTGGCAGAGCTGCGCGCATTGAGTCACTTTGCGCAAACCGACCGTCTGCCCGACGATCATTACGTCTCGACAGCGATGAATAGTCCGACTCAGGGCCTCGAGCCCGAGGTCTGGTTGCTGGAGGACGACGAGTTGCTTGGCTCCAGCCTGGTCTCGCACCTGGAAGCCTTCAACTTCACCGCCCGGCTGTTTACCTCCTATGCCGATCTGTCAGCGGCGTTCGCGGGGCAACAACCGCAAGTGCTGGTGCTGGACATCCTGCTAGGGACAGAAGGCCGCTCCGTGGACAGGCTCAGGGAAACCGGCCTGTTGAAAGAGGCGCACTCGCGCTTGATCTTCATCAGCGCTCGGGATGATTTCAGCGCGCGCCTACAGGCAGCGGAGCTGGGCGCGGAGGGCTTCTTCATCAAGCCGCTGGATATTCCGCGTCTGGTAACCCGGGTCGAGCAGGTATTGACCCGTTTGCACGCGCCAGCCGAACGGGTATTGATCGTCGATGACGACGAGCTCCTGGCGCAGTACTACCAGGAGCTGCTGACCCGGGCCGGCATGCAGGTGGAAATACTCCACGATCCCGCATTGACCGTCGAGACGCTCGAGCGCAAGTTGCCGGATATTGTCCTGATGGACCTGCAGATGCCGGAAATCAGCGGCCAGAATCTGGCCGCGGTGATCCGCCAATATGACCAGTGGATGGGGTTGCCGATCGTCTATCTTTCCGCCGAGCATGACCCGGCACAGCAGCTCAGGGCGCTCAATCAGGGTGCTGACGACTTTCTCACCAAACCCGTGGACGATGCCCACCTGATTACCGCCGTAAGATCCCGCGTCGCGCGCTCGCGGCAGTTGCTCGAGCTGATGACCAAGGACAGCCTGACCGGGCTGCTCAAGCACGCCACCATCAAGGAGTCGCTCAAGCGGGAGTGGGCGATGGCCAAGCGCAAGGGCGAGACTCTGTGCGTGGCGATGCTGGATATCGACCACTTCAAGCAGGTCAATGACCGCTTTGGCCATGCCACCGGCGACGAGGTGATCGCCTCGGTGGCCACCCTGCTGCGCCAGCGTCTGCGCGCGACGGATATTCTGGGGCGCTATGGCGGCGAGGAGTTTGCCGTGGTTCTGGCCAACTGTGATGCCAGTGCCGCAGCGGCACTGCTGGATGATTTCCGTCGGCGCTTCCAGGAGCTGCAATTTTCCTATGAGGGTGAGAGCTTTAGCGTCACCATCTCGATTGGCGTGGCCGAATACCGCCCTGGTATGGAGGTCGATGCCGACGCCTTGTTGGTCAACGCCGACAAGGCGCTTTACCAGGCCAAGACGAGCGGGCGTAACCGATTGCAGGTGTACGGTGGCTGAAGGTCCTGCCCCCGTTATCCTGGCGCCGATGGAAGGCCTGGTCGATCCACCCATG
>JAESUC010000023.1 GCA_016763285.1 Pseudomonas sp. | reverse complement strand
GCTAGGATACCAGACGAAGCGCTGCTCATCCGCCCAAAAAGCTGTATCCCAGCAGGAGTCCGATGGCCAGCGCAAAGGCTGAGGCGATAATGGCAACAAGCCCATCGTCGGCGATCAATGCGAGACCATAGGCTGTGAGGGCCGCTCCAGCGACATTGGCACTGAAAGGCACCACCTCCGTCAACGGCGTGATTGCCGCGATACAGAGCGCGATGGCGGCGATCACTCGCGCCTCGGCTCCCCTGGCCAGGTGGGTCATTCTAGGCTTGAGACCCCTGTCGATAAAGGCGGCTGGCTTGCGCGCCCAGCCCAGGGTCCTGCACACCTTGTCGGCAGACACCGACCTGCGCAGCAGAAACTGTGGAAGCCAGAAATGTTTCCGCCCGATCAACAGTTGAACTGCAACCATTGCGACCACCAACGCCAGCAGCGTAGGTACACCCGGTATGTCGCCAACCACCGGCACCGACATGATGACGCCGGTGAACACCAGCACGGGCCCGAACGAGCGATGCCCCACTTCCTCCATTACTTCGCCCAACGACACTTCGGAGCGGTCGCGCGTGGCCTGGTCGATCCGCTCCAGGACCTGCTCCAGATTCTTCGGGTTGGTATCAGCCATGGCATTCCTCCAGGTGGCAACAGGATTCAGCAATGACGCTTCTAACGCCTGAAGGCTCCCACTGAAAGCCCCGTAAAGG
Organism: Pseudomonas sp.; assembly: GCA_016763285.1. Classification (GTDB taxonomy): domain Bacteria; phylum Pseudomonadota; class Gammaproteobacteria; order Pseudomonadales; family Pseudomonadaceae; genus Halopseudomonas. The sequence continues at coordinate 17,935 of JAESUC010000023.1, read as the reverse complement.
TAGGCCGCCATTTTGCTGGAACGTTCACCCCGATGCGCTTGTCGATTGGCCTGTAACCCATAGCTGAACGAAGAGGACACCTTATGCAGATCAACCAGAAGTGTATCGACGCCTGCAACCACTGCGCAGTTGCCTGCCACACCTGCTCGGCAGCTTGCTTGCAGGAGGACGACGTCAAGGCCATGGCACGGTGTATCGAACTGGATATGGATTGCGCGGCAATGTGCCAGATGGCCGTGGCGCTCATGGCGCGTGACAGCGATTACGCCAAACAGGCCTGTCGTCTGTGCGCCGAGATGTGCCGCGCCTGCGGTGAGGAATGCCAGAAACACGAAGCAGACCATTGCCAGCAATGTGCCAAGGCCTGCTTTGCCTGCGCAGAAGAGTGTGAACGCATGGCAGGCTGATCAGGGGGCTGGTTCACAGCCCGTTTATCACGACTCGCTGACCTGCGCGCGAAACCGGCGCAGTCTCAGCGAGTTGGTCAGTACGAAGATACTCGACAGACTCATGGCGCCGGCCGCCAGCATCGGGTTGAGCAGAAAACCCGAAAGCGGATACAGGATGCCCGCCGCCACGGGAATCAACGCCAGATTGTATCCGTAGGCCCAGAAGAAGTTGCCCAGGATGGTACTGCGCGTGCGCCGTGACAGCGCAGCAGCGTTGACGATGCCGCGCAAATCACCGCGCATCAGCACCACATCCCCCGCCTCGATGGCCACGTCGGTCCCCGTGCCGATGGCTATGCCGACATGGGCCTGGGCCAGGGCCGGGGCGTCGTTGATTCCGTCGCCCACAAAAGCCACGCGCCGGCCCTGCTCCTGCAGTCGTTTGATCTCTTCGGCCTTCTGCTGCGGCAGGACCTCGGCCAGCACCCGCTCGATCCCGAGTTGATGGGCAATCGCCTCCGCGGTGACCCGGTTGTCCCCGGTCAGCATGGCGACCTCCAGCCCCAGGGATTTGAGCTCGCCAATCGCTTGCAATGATCCCTCCTTGATCGGGTCGGTGACCGCGATGACCACGGCCAGGCTGTGATCAACCGCGGCGTAGAACGGGCTCTTGCCTGTCCTGGCCAGTGCTTTCGCCTGCTCCTCTGCGGCTGCCACACCAATACCCAGCGATTCCATGTATCGGTCGGCCCCGATATGAATCTGCCGCCCGCCCACTTCGGCTGCGATACCGAAACCGGGCACATTGTTGAACGCGCTGACATCATGCAGCTTCAGCCCCTGCTCCTGCGCCGCCGTCACAATGGCCTGACCGATGGGGTGCTCGCTCTGCGCCTCCACTGCCGCTATCCAGCCCAGTACCTGGTTGTGATCTCCCTCCATCACCACAAAATCGGTGAGCACCGGCCGCCCCTGGGTCAGGGTACCGGTCTTGTCCAGTACGACCGTGTCCATCCTGGCCAGGGTTTCCAGCGCCGCGCCCCGGCGGAACAACACACCCATCTCTGCACCCTTGCCGGTGCTGACCATGATGGCGGTCGGTGTCGCCAGACCCATGGCGCAGGGGCAGGCAATCAACAGCACGCTGACACTGGTAACAAAAGCGAAAGACAGGCTCGGATCGGGACCCCATACAAACCAGATACCGAAGGTGACGATCGCGATCAGAATCACGATAGGCACGAAGATGCCGGCAATCCTGTCGGCCAGTTGCTGGATCGGCGGCTTGTCTGCCTGAGCCTGCTCGACCATGCGCACAATCTGGGACAATACCGTGTCACCGCCTACCCGGCTGACGCGAAAGACCAGCGACCCGTTCTTGTTGATCGTGCCACCGACTACCTCCGCACCGGCCAGCTTTTCCACCGGTACCGGCTCGCCGCTGATCATCGACTCATCCACCCAGGAATGTCCTTCCTCCACCACCCCATCCACGGGCACGCGGTCACCCGGGCGAACCTGGATGCGATCGCCGGTCACCACATCCTCTATGGGCACCTCGACAACCGCGCCATCGCGCACCAATCGTGCCGTCTTCGCCTGCAGCTTCAGCAACTTGCGGATCGCCTGGGACGTCCGGCCCTTGGCAATGTGTTCGAGGTAGCGGCCAAGCAGAATCAGCGTGACGATCACCGCGGCAGCTTCGAAGTAGCTCTCGGCAGTACCGGCGGGGAAAATACCTGGCAGCAGCAAGGCCAGTACCGAATAGAAATAGGCCGCGCTCGAGCCGATCATCACCAGACTGTTCATGCCCGGATTCAGATGCCTGAGTTCGGCGAAACCGGTGCGAAAGAACCGCGCCCCGGCATAGAACAGCACGGGCGTCGTCAGCAGCCACTCGACACCCATCCAGCCACGGTGGGACATCACCCCGGCGAAATAGGCATCCAGACCGGGCAACATCTTGCCCATGGCAATGAACACGATCGGGATCGTCAATGCTGCGGCGAACAGCATGCTTTTGCGCAAATCTGCGCCCTCTTGGTCCTGTTCCGACTCCGATTCCGGGACCGGCCCCGACTCCTGCTTACGGGGCTCATAGCCTGCACCACGAATCGCCTGGTGGATGTCGGCCAACGAGACCACTCCCGAAAGAAAGGTAACGGATGCCTTCTGCGTGGTCAGGTTGACACTCGAACCGAGCACACCGGGCACCTGGCTGATGGCCTTTTCCACCCGTGACACACAGGAGCCACAGGACATGCCCAGCACGGGAATATCCGCCGACTCGGTGACAGGCTCATAACCGGCTGCCTTGATCGTGTGCGCGGTAGCCACCGGGTCTGCCTTGTCCGTGAACTCAACCCGTGCCCGGGCGGTAGCCAGGTTGACCTGGGCACCGGACACCCCCGGCTGCGCGTTCAGTGCGCGCTCCACGCGGCCCACGCAGGAACCGCAGGACATGCCGCGGATACCGATATCAATACTGTCGCTCATTCGACCTCCAGACCGCGTTTTCAGGGTTGTTCCGCTATGGCGTCCACAATGGGACAGCCCGCTACCGAGCCGGTACCGGAGCATTCGCCATAGGTTTTCGCCAGTACCGCCTCGACACGCCGCAGGTTCTGGATCTGCTCGCGGATCCTGGCCAGCTTCTCACCGGCAATACGCTTGGCCTGGGCCCGGTCGCCGTTGGCATCCTGCAGCAATAGAAGCTCGCGCACTTCCTCCAGGTTAAAACCCCATTGTTTGGCATGCACAATGAACTGCAACCGCGCCACCGCCTCTTCGGGGTAACGGCGGTAGTTCGCCTGGGTCCGCTGCGGTGCAGGCATCAACCCCTGCTGCTCGTAATAACGGATGGTCTGGGTAGCCACTCCGGTGGCCCGGGCCAGTTCGCCAATGCTGAAGGTTTTCATCTCGACCTCGAAACAGGAAGTACAGGTTTACACCATAACCTTAAAGTCAACTTGAAGGTCAAGCCTGCTAGGCTGATGGTTATCGAACTCGCGGGACTATTTGCTTTCCAAGAAAGAACACCCGCGCACTTTTCATAGCCAGAGAGAGACCAGATCATGAAAACAACAACACCGGTATTGTCTGTTGCAGCCTTTGCCATCAGCCTGCTGCTGGCCCAGCCAGGTTTCGCCAACGAGGAGGAGCTTAGCGAAGAGGAAGCTCAGAATTACGCCCGCGAACTGCTCAAGTCCGAAGAGGAACGCGCAGGCCTGGACAACATTCGCGAGGAACCCTCCGAGCGTTATCTGGAAGAAAAGGAAGAAAACAGAATGGAGGGCCATCCCGGCGAGGTGCCAGAAGAGGACTATTGAGCCCGGACCGAGCGCCGGTTCCGCACCGGCGCCTCATTACCCCACACGTGTTGACAGCTTGTGCACCGCAGCTATCTCGCCACACCAGATCATCTCGTAATGCCCGGTCTGCACCACAGAAGTAACCTGTCTGGGGGTCAGCAAGCCCCAGCATGTGGCACCAGGTTGGCGGACCGAGCCGTACCGGACACCGCTCGCACCTGCGCGCAATGCATCACGACCCAGTACCCGCGCCGCCGTATAGCTGGTCGGAGAATAGATCGGATCCTGCGGCGGCACCTGCAACGCATCCAGCACTCCCTGCTCGCCGAACCGCGCCGTCAGCCCCCTGAAGACGAAACGCTCATAGCGCAAGTCGGGCACCCTCGACCAATAGCTCTGCTGGTGAAAGCGGACCTCGGCGATGGCCGTCTCCATGCAGTCGGCGAGATAAAGCACGCCAAAGCTGCCGTCACTGAAACGCGATCCGTCCGGATTGACATGGGTAAAAGGCGCAGCGGCATAGGAGCACCCGGGTATACCGAATGGAATATCCGCCCGCGGGACCAGTTCCAGACGCCCCACCTGGTTGGCCAATCGCGGATTGGTGAGCGCCTGCAGTGCGTACAACGCCTCGAACTCATCGGCGCTGGCCACATCATCGAAGATCGCTATCGGCGGAAACTTGGAATTGACCAACCGGTAGGCCCGCACGGCCGCTGCTGGCAGGACCGGCAACTCAGTCGCACTTACCACTGACTGCCCCGCAGCACATCAATGCGCCGAAAGGTCTCGTACACCGCGACAATATCGCCGCTGCCCATGACCTCAAGCGGAGAGCGGCCCAGAAAAAAGGCGTTATCGTTGGGCATCTGCATGAAGCCATACAGATTGTCCGGGTTGTCGAAGATGGTTCGCAGCGCTGCGTGAATATTCAGCACAAAGCTTACCCGGGTGAGCTGATCGCGATCCAGGTTGATCGACGCCAGCCCATCCTTGCGCTTTGCTCGGGCATAGGTGCTGTGGGACACCCGCAGGATCGCCTCGCCCTGCTCCCCTGTCGCGCCCCATTTGTCGAGGATTGCTACAGCGGTACGCAGCCCGGTGGCTGACGCGGTCTTCTGGCTCGAAATATCCGGTGTGCTCAGCATGGCAGCCTCGTAAAGAGTGTGTCTGTAGATACTAGATAACTATCTATATATTTGCAAACACACTAGCGCACTCGTTTTCCGTCCTGACCGCAGCTCCGTCAGTCGCCGCCCCGGGCAATCCCGGTGCGAGAACTCAGGCCACCTTGAAGCGGGCGACCAGACCTTGCTGCTGATCGGCCAGGCGAGCGAGCTCGAGACTGGTCGCTGCTGTCTGCTCAGCTCCTGCACTGACCTGAATGGCCACATCATTGATCCGCACAACATTGCGGCTGATATCCTCCGCCACGGCACTCTGTTGTTCCGCAGCCGTGGCGATCTGGATGTTGCGATCACTGATCCCTGCGACACCTGCGGCGATCTCGGAGAGTAGGTCACCGGTACGTCCGATGTTGCTGGCACCGGCCTGCGCCTTGCCGAGCGTGTCCTGCATGGATCGGGCAGCACGATCTGCGCCAGCCTGAAGATTGTCGATCATCTGCTGGATGCTACCGGTGGACTCCTGTGTTCTCTGCGCCAGGGTGCGCACCTCCGAAGCAACCACCGCAAAGCCACGCCCGTGCTCGCCGGCACGGGCAGCCTCAATGGCCGCGTTCAGAGCCAGCAGATTGGTCTGGTCGGCAATGCCGCGGATAACGTCCAGTACGGTGGAAATCGAATCACTTTCGGCCTTCAGTTCGTTGATTACCGAGGCCGTCTCGGTTGCCTGGACGGAGAGCTCGCGGATCAGGCTCACCGTAGTCTGGATCTCGTGCTGCCCCTGAACCGTGTCCTGATTCAGCTTCTGCGACAGTTCGGCGGCATCACCCGTGCTGCGGGCAACATCACGAACCGTGGCACTCATCTCATTGATGGCAGTGACCACCAGTTCGGTCCCCTGTCGCTGGCGTTCAATGCTTTCACTGGTCTGCACCGTAACGGCTGAGCATTCTTCTGCGGCAGTGGCAACCTGCACGGTCGCCTCGCCGATTTCCTTGACCACCAGTTGAAGTTCGGTGGCCATATTATTGAGATTTCTGGATATTTCCCCAAACTCATCGTTGCCCCGGTAGGTGGTGGCCGCCGTCAGGTCGCGCTGCGCGAGAGCCACCAATGCCTGATTGACGTCCTGCACACTCGTCCGGATGTTGCGCATGATCACGGAGGAGAGCCCCACGACTGCAAGCATGGCCACAAGCACCGCAGACACGCCGATCCAGAGCGCCGCGTTTGATCGTTCCCGTGCCTCGGCGGCCAGGCTACCCACATGCTCTGCCAGAGCCTGTTCGAGCTCTACCAATAGCGTGATCCGGCTGGTTGCGGTTTCGAACCAGGCTTCGCTGTTTACACCGAGACTGGCACCCAGGGGCACCTCAAAGCCCAGCCGCTGCAACCGCGCCACCTCCTGTGCCACAGGCTGCTGCATGCGTTCTTCCAACTGGCTAACGAACGTCTGCGGTGCTATGCGGCCGAAACCATCTGCATAGGCATCGAACTCACCCAGGTTGCGGCTGAAGGCCGCCAGCGTGGCGGCATCAAAACGGTCCTGGTTGAACACCATTGCGAGCATTGCCCGCTCACGCCCCGCCCGCTCCTTCATTTCGATAAACTGGTTGAGTCCGGCCAGGGCCCGGCTCAGTTCGGCATCCGTAACGGCTGCTTCCAGCGCGTGCGTGAACCCGATCAGCGATTCAATAACCGAGGTATAGCGCGCCCCCGATTCGCGACTCGACAGAGCCAGGGCATCCACCTGTGAGCGCATAGCCGGTAGACCGCGCAGCGCTTGCAGAGCGCGTTCCAACCGATCATCTGCGTTGAGATTCAGCGCCTGCAACGCTTCGATAGCCGCATCGGTCAGCTTGCGCATTTCCGGCAGTCGTCTTCCCATGGTGCGCCCCTGGCTGCCGATAAACACGCCACTGGCACCGCGTTCACGCTGCAAGGCGGTCACCAGATCGCTCACTCTCTGTGCCGTAGCACTGGCGGCCACGGTGTGCTCCATTTCTTTCAGGGTCGCATAGCTTTCCGTCACATGAAGGCTCGCCAGCCAGAGGAACCCCGCCAGAGGAGCCAACAGGATCAATACCAGTTTCCAGGTCAAGGGTATGTTTTTCAGCATCGCAAGTCTCTTTAGCCGAACGCATGTCGGTCAATAATCGTTTTTATGGGGAATACAGAAGCAACCCACCGATTCGTCAGCGGGCGGCGGCGTACCAGATGTCACGTGATAAGACTGGGACCTGCTAACCGCGCAAGCGGTTACTTCGGACGACGGCGATACTGCCATGGGAGTATTGAAAGAAAATTGACCAGGATCATAATTTGACGCCAATTAACCGGCTTCTGATGAATGGCTCGTCAGACACAAAAAAGGACCGGCAAGCCGGTCCTTTTTTCTAGTCACGATGCCAGGGGGGAATTACTGCCTTTGCCGCTCGCGCAGCCGGTGACCGGGCAGAATGCCGTTGGGCATGCCGGAGGACAGCAGGCGGCCGCTGGTCAGGCCGGCAATCTGATAGCTACGGTCGGTGGTGGAGTTGATGACCTGTTCCACCAGCGCCACGACCAGCATGCCGACCAGACCGCCGCCGTTGTTATTGCTCTGCTCGGTGCTCGAGGCGGTGGCCTGCCCCTTCCACAGCAGATCACCGGTGCGCCCGTCGACCAGCGTTGCATCGGCGGTTACCCGGGTATCGCTGGCAATCAGCTGATAGCTGGTGCCGTACTGGGTAATCTTGATGTACATCACCGAGTCTGCGCCAAACACCTCGTTCAGACGCTCCAGCGGCAGCGTATGGATCTCGTCGGGATCGGTCAGGCCGTTTTCCCGAAAGGTCTCTTCCACGACGCCAACGGGAAACACGTAATAGCCCGACTCCGCCAGAGGCATGCTGACATGGGTCAGAAAACTGTAGCTGGCGGCCACATCCAGCGTCTGATTGACTGGCGGCAGAACCAGGATCGAACGCGGATCGCTGGCCTTGAATGCGGAATAGTCGTACGGAGTGGTAGAGACACAACCGGTCAGCAAACTGCCAAGCAGAACGAGCACCAGTATCGGGAATGTCTTCACAGGGCGGCCTCCGGCTGAGCTTTCATCACGTAATCCACGAAATGCGTCGACTCGGGAAACAACTGCTTTTCCAGAGCAAACTGCTCACGTGCCTCGGACTCGCGCCCGGTATTGAAGTACAGCATGCCCAGGTGTGCATGCAGACCCGGTGGCACGCTCTGGCCTTGCGCCTGGGCGCGGGAGATGGTGAATTCCAGCGCCTGGATCTGAGCCGAGTAGTTGGTTACCCCGAGCTTGTGGTTTTCATACAGCGATGACTGATAACCGCCCCAATAGTACAGCGGCGGACTGACCGGCGCGCAGGCACCCAGCAGGCCAGCGCCCACCAGGAGCAGGCCCTTCGAAAGAGTCGACTTCATGACAAATCCCTTTGTTTTCAGTTACGTGCCGGGTTCCAGGCACCTGTTTCCACACCCTGTACCAGGTTGTTCACCGCCTCGCGGATCGCCAGATCCAGTACCTTGCCGTTAAGCGTGGCGTCGTAGCCTGCGGTCCCGCCAAAGCCGATCACCTCGCGATTGGACAGGCTGTACTCCCCTGCCCCCTGCGCTGAATAGACCACCTCCGAAGTGCCCACATCGACCACGTTCAGGCTGACCTTGGCGTAGGCCACCTGCTCGATCCCGCGGCCCAGAATGCCGAACAGCTGCTGGTCACCGACGTTCTTGCGACCAAACTCGGTCACATCACCGGTAATCACGTAGGAGGCACCCTTGATCTTCTGGGCAGCACCGCTGTAGGCGGCTTCGGCCTGCAACTGCGCCATGTTGGTCCGCTCAAGCACATTGAAGCGATTGGTCTGCTGCAGGTGCGAAACCAGCGTGGTCTTGGCTTGGTTACCCAGCCGGTCGACGCCATCGGAGAAGATGCCGCGCTGGTAGCTGGAGCGGTTGTCAAACTGCCCCACCGCAATCAGCGAACGCTCGCCCTGATAGGCCGTGCCATAACTGGCAACCCGGGGCACTTCAAGGGTGCGGGAGGTTTCGGTGGCGCAGCCACCCAGAACAAACAGGGCTGCGAGTGCAGCCGGTAACGCGGATTTATGGATCACCTGGATGAGTCCCTTCTGTGATGTGCATATTGCCCGCTGATAGTAGCAGGAGCCGCAGGGGCCGGGTATATAGCATTCACGGGCAAAATACTTGCCCGCCGTGTCGGCCGATGGTCTGTGATGACGAGCCGGCGATTTCATGTATCAACAGGTTTCAGGCCGCTGCTTATGGGTCTGCCCCGGCGCCGGCTTCCTGTATTCTGAAACCCGGATAGCAGGCGATAAATCAGCATCAGCCCACCGCCCCATGGGTGCTGGCAAGCGAGTAGCAATGGACAGGATCGAACTGGTCAGGCATGCGGTAGAACAGCATCTGAATGACATCAACGACCTTCTGGCGATACGGCTGCTCTTTGCGCCGGATAACGTGGTTGTCCCTATCGAGAAAGAGATCCTCGATCTCTATACCTACCCAGAAAGGCTGGAGACCAGCCACCGGGACGAGTGGAAGTCCATTGCCATCAAGGCCCTGCACCGCAACGGTTTTACCGACCCGAGCCAGACGGATCAGGAGTCTGTCGCGGCCTACCTCGGCTTTCTCAGGGCAGAGGCTATTCCGCATTGCCTTACCGAGCACAACGCACTGTTCCAGAATCTGCAAGAAATCTTGGCGATCGCACGCGCAGGGAATACTATTGCCTTTCCGGATCCCCGACGGCGAGGCCTCATGCGACTGATCTGGCCGGACCACCGATAAAAAGAACACCTGCTGCCAATTGCCAGGGAGACCGATGTCCGACAACACGCCCACGGACCGCATGAAAATCGATGTTGCCGAACTGGCCATCGGTATGTATGTCGTAGAACTCGACCGACCCTGGACAGAAACCAGCTTCCTGTTCCAGGGCTTTCGTATCCGCCAGCAACAGGAAATCCGCCTGCTCCAGCAGGTGTGCAAGCATGTGTGGGTCGACTCGCGCCGGCTGCGTGGCAGGCAGCCGCAGGCCGTGGAAAACCAGGCGGAAGCCGCAGAGCAACGGCCGATCATCGCCAAGGTCGACTTCAGTCAGGAGATCGAACAGGCCACTCCGGCCTGGCATGCCGCGCGAAACGAGTCATTGCGTATTCTGGAGGCCGTGAAGCTCGGCCAGGAACTCGACGTGCAGGCGGTCAAGGCCGTGGTCCGCGAATGCGTCGACAGCATCCTGCGTAACCCGGCGGCCATGCTCTGGCTGGCACGCATCAAGAACAGCGATCACTACACCGCAGAACACTCTCTAAGGGTTGCCATGCTAGCCATCGCCCTGGGCCGGGAACTGGGGATGCCTGAGTACCAGCTTGAGCAAATCGGCGTTTGTGGCATGCTGCACGATGTGGGCAAGCTCAAGGTGCCCGACGAGATTCTCAACAAACCCGGTTCTCTCACCGCTGAAGAGCTGCAGATCATGCGTGGGCACGCCATCGAGGGACGCAGGCTGTTGATGAGCAACGCCCAGATCACCCCCGCCACCGTGGACGTCGCCTATTCCCACCACGAACGGCTCGATGGCAGAGGCTACCCGCGGGGGCTGAATGCGGAGAATATCCCCTATTTCGCGAAGATCATCGCCGTGGTCGACGCCTACGACGCCATAAACAGTGACCGGGTCTACAGCAAGGGTAAATCCAACCTGGAATCCCTGCGCATACTGCACGATTCTGCCAAAAGCCATTTCGACGAAGTCATTGTCGGCAACTTCATCCGCATGATGGGCATCTACCCGCCCGGCGAAATCGTCGAACTGGCCAACGGTGAAGTCGGCATCATCATCGGCTGCGCCCCGGGCAACAAGCTCAAGCCGAAGATACTGCGTGTGCTCAACGCCAAGAAGGAACTCTGCAAGGAAGTGGTCATCGACCTGTCCAGGACCACGGTAGACAGCAGCGGCAAGTCCTGCCGGATCCGCGAGGTGCATAGCAGCGGCGCCTTCGGTATCGACATAGAAGCCTACCGGCGCAAGGGATTGTTCATACCGAGCAACCTCTGACGGCCGCAACCTGCCCAAACGCCTCAGGCCCAGCGCCGGATGATCTCAGCCTGCCTGCCCCGAACGCAGATACTTGCTCTCCTGGAACCAACCGGCAGCCGAAACCTCTTGCCCGAACATGGGCCTGGCCGACAGGTAACCCTGGAAGGAATCGCAGCCAAGCTCGCGGAGCAGCTCGAGCTCTTCCGGGGTTTCCACCCCTTCGGCCACCACATTCATGTCCATGCCGTGGCCCAACTGCACCATGGTCAGCAACAGCCTCGCATCCCTGGATTCAGACCAGCTGTGGATGAAGCTGCGATCGATCTTCAACTTGGAGGCATGGATCCTGTTCAGGTAGCTCAGGGAGCTATAGCCTGTGCCGAAATCATCCAGGGCCAGCTTGATTCCCAGGGCCTTGAGCTGCAGTAGCGTGGTAGAGGCATGTTGCCAGTCCGCCAGCAGCACTGTTTCGGTGATTTCAAGCACCACGCTCTCCGGTGCCAGATCGTAAGCCGTCAGCAGCCCCCGAAGGTGATCGATAAAAAGGGGTTTCTGAATGTCACGGGCAGACAGGTTCACCGACATGAACAGGCCCGGGCAGCCCTTGCGCCACTCGGCCAACTGCATCAACGCCAGTTTGAGCATGTGATTGGTCAGACTGGAGACCAGGCCCTGCTCTTCCATGACCGGCATGAAATCGACGGGGCCGATCTGCCCCTTGACCGGATGGAGCCAGCGAGCCAATGCCTCAAAGCCAAGCAACGTACCATCAGCTACGGAAAAGATCGGCTGGTAGGCCGCGACGAACTGCTCATCCTGCAGGGCCTGTCTGATTTCCTGGGCCAGATCGAACCGACTCTTTTCGCCCTGGCGCATGTGCCTGTCGAAGACACTGACCGCCGCATCCGCTGACTTTTTCGCATCGAACAGCGCCGTGTCGGCACAGCGCAGCAACTCATCCGCATCGCTGATATCGTCCTGCCCCACGGCGATGCCGATATCGGCGGACAACGCCATAACGTGCTGCCCGCCTGACTCCATGGGCCTCTCCGTCGCCTTCATCAGGGCGTCGGCAAAAACAAGCAGATCGTCCCGGCCGGATGCTCGGCTGGTCAGCACCAGAAACTCGTCGCTACTTTCGCGGCACAGCAGATCATCGCCGCTCAGGCACAGGGACAGCTCCCAGGCCAGCCGCTGCAGTACCTGATCACCGACAAAGTGGCCATACAGGTTGTTGACCGTGTGGAAATCCTTGATATCGATCTTGAGGATCGCCACAGGATGGCCTGGCCCGGCTGTATTCAAACGGGCCTGCACCGCCTGGCGGAAGGGCTTGAGTGCCGGCAGGGCCGTCAGTGCATCCTGTGAACGCTCGGAAGCCACGGTGGCTGGCAGCGCGCTTGTCGTGTAGTGATCCCTGATACGCGAGGAGCGCGCCTTGACCACCATGACCAGACGCCATGGTTCGATGGGCTTATTGATGAACTCATCATTGGTCAATCTGGCGCAGGCCAGTTTGATGTCCGTGTCCGCCGCTGCGGACATGAAAAGCAGCGGGATATGGGAAAACTTCTCGTGCTGTCTGATCAGTTGCCCAAGCTCGATACCGTCACACTCGGGCATGTAAACATCGATAAGTACAAGGTCAGGCAGCTTTCTTTCCAGCAGTGCCAGCGCCTGGGTTGCCCGGGAGGTTGTATCCACGGCATAACCGGCTTCGACCAGCGTAGACTCGTAGAGGCGCAACAGGTCCTCGTCATCGTCGACAATGAGCACGCGATAAGGCTCATCGGGCCTCAGGTTCAATTGCTCGTTCAAGAGTGCCAACAGGCGTTGATGATCGAGGGGTTTGTTCAGGAAGAAATTACCACCGGAGCGCACGGCAGCCAGGCGCAATTCGAAGGAATCAAAAGCGGAGATGAAAATGACCGGGATGGGCGCACCATTGCGCTCTCGCCAGGTAAGCACCGTGGTCGCCCCGGCAAAACGCTTGCCGAAAAAGTCCATGTCGACGATGGCGGCATGGGGCTCATGCAGTGCAATCGCCTGCTCAAAGTCGTCCACACGGCCGATACTGAAAACCTGATAGCCACTGGCTCTCAGAAAGCCGCACAAGTGTGAGCAAAAATCCGTGTCGTCATCGACCACCAACAGCCTGATTCTGGTCGGGTCGATCTGCGCGGCACCTGCCTTGTCGGGAGCTTCGTCGGGCTGCTGTTCGGACTCCTTCGCGTTCTCTCTGAGACAGCTCATGAGTGATATGACCGGCTCACCCAGCTGCGTTCGGATCAGGTCTGCATCGATCAGCACTACCGATTCACAGGCGCACTCGAGATCCTTCGCCACGTTGGAGAGTGCTTCAAAACCATAGGCCTTGCCGGAGCCCGCCAAGCGGTGTGCAAGCCCGGTCATCTCCTCAATATGGGCCCTGTCACGGCTGATCAGGAGCGCCTGCCAGGCATCCTCAAGCTGTTCGACGTAGCGCAGGAGGTTTCGCTGATAGAGCGCGCGCAGCTTGACGAGCTCCTGATCGAAGGCTGAATTCATCTTTGCTCCACCCGGCCTAGCGGCCTTTCTTATTATGAGTAAATCCCATTGGAACTCGGCAAATCAGTACTACCTATTCCGGCGGGCCCAACGGCAGGCTGACCTGAAACGTAGTCCCATCCTGCTCCGAGCTCACCACCCTCACCTCGCCCCCATGGGCCTCCGCGACCCCCTTGACGATCGTCAGACCCAACCCCCAACCCTGTGCATCCGTCCGCTGCGCGGGTCCGCGGTGGTAGGGTTCAAACAGGCTCGCCTGAACCTGTGCCGGTATCGGCGGCCCTTCATTGTGGACCTTCAGCAACGCGGTACCGTCACCCTGCAGCACCGATACCCTGACCGGACGCCCCTCAGCACCGTACTTGATCGCGTTGATACACAGGTTCTCGATCATGCGCTGCAACTGGATGCGTGACCACCGCCCCTCTATGAGCGCGGGCGCTACCAGCACAAAACGATCACCAAACAGGGTCATCAGCTCAGTCAGGGCATCAGCCGTCAGCCGTGCAAGCTCCAGCGGCTCGGTATCGATCAGCAGTTTCTTGCCGGAGCGTATGCGGTTGGCGTCCAGCAGGTCGTCGACCATGCGGTAACAACGGTCGAGGCTGGAGGCGACACTGGCCGAGAGTCGATGGGCGTTGTCCGGGTCACTGCCTTTGCGAAACAGAAGCTCCAAAGCCATTTTGGCGGAAGCCAGGGGGGTGCGCAGATCATGGGTCAGTTTGAGGACGAACAGCTCGCGCAGATCACGTTCGTGCTCCAGCTCGGCCTTGGCCTCCTGGAGCCGGGTATTGGCCAGCTGGATTTCCAGGCTCTGTTCGTCTATTCGCGATTCCACGGCCTTCAACCGGTACCGATCCGCCACGATGTGGGTGACGTCCTCCACCCTGTGCAGAATATGGGTCAGATGACCCTCGGCATCGAAGATGGGAGTATTGACCGGGCTCCAGTAATGCTCCTCAAAGGTGCCGTCTTCAGCGCGAATATCGTATTTCTGGATGGCCATGGTATCGGCCACGCGGTATTGCAATACCCGCCGGAACGAAGCCGCCAGATTGGCCGTGCTGTGGGCCTCGGGGTCCTCTGGGTTATCCGGAAACACATGGAAAATATACTGGCCAATAATGGCCTCGCGCTGGGTGTGGGTGGCGCGAAGATAGGCATCATTGACCGCACTAATGATCAGTTGAGGCGTTACCACCAGGTAGGGCGCGGGCGCTGCATGAAAAAGCTGACGAAAATCAGGTTCGACCTGCACTGGTTCAGCGGGCTTGTCCGGGGGAGAACCTGGGTCGCTGGGTTTCATCGACATATCAATAGCGTCTCTGCGTAAATGGCTACCGAGCTGGAGCTGCTGGCCAAAAGCCGATGCGTTCCGTTCGCCTGTACACGTTACGCTAGAAAAAATAAAAAGCTCAAGTGATAAAGAGCTTTCAGTGCGTACGGAAATGTCCCGCAACCAGATCCCCCGTAACCCAATCCAACTCTGTTGTAGGCTGAATCAGGGCAATACATCCCGATAGCGGTTGTTTGCGCTGACGCACTGCGTAGCAACCCTCCCCGACCTGAATTCAGGACCTCTGCCACTGCCCGCCAGAGGGCGCCAGCCAACCAGAGAGCGTAATTATTATGGAAGATCCGAAAACAGTCGTAAAAAAAGAGCAGCGCAAGAGTCTGATTGTGCTCTTTGTCATGAGCATCATCAGCATCGTGCTGGGTAGCATCATCACCATCGCATCAAGCGGCACTCAGAACGGCATGGGTGGCGGCGCCGGATACGTCATGATCATCGGCGGCCTCATCGCCATGGGCATTTTCATCTATGGACGCAGGACCGGTCGGCCCTGAACAGTCCTTTGGCCATAGCGCGTTGCAAAACGCAGCCGACAGCCGGGCAGAAGCTACCCGGCCAGGCGCCACTAGCGCTCGCTGCGGGCCGGAGCCGACTGCGGAACGACCGCCTTCTGAACAGCCGCCCCTGGCAGGGACGGGCCTTGCTGCGGAGCCATCAACTGGTTTCGGGCAGGGCCTGAGCCGAGATCCTTGGGGCACTTCTGCGACAGCTGCGAGTTGATACACAGCTTGTAAGCACCATAGTTCTTGTCCGGATCCGGATGCTTTCCATTGCAGACGGCAATCGCATCGTCTGCACAGTTGGCCATGGCCAGGCCGGTAAAGCCCATGGCGGCAGCGAACACAGCAGCAAGCAGTTTTGACCTTTTCATGAGAATGTTCTCCCGTATCGTTGGTTGGTTGTGGCGTTCTCATGAAGTGAGTCGTAGTGAGTGCGGGTTGAGGTTCAAACCCAAGCAAAAGATGCCATATACGCCAAGAACAACCGCGTTTTTCCCTCAGTGCATCTTTTTTCTCGTCTTCTCCGTAGTGGCTTATGTCCGAGACAGTTGCGCACCGCGAGACGGTACGCGGCTCTGGAAGAAAACAGGCCTCGATCCGGCCTCTCCAGCGGACAGCATCAAACAAAAACAAAATCAGGAGAAGCAAATGTCCTATCTACCGAAACGGTTAAACACCGCAACAGGTTCATTACTGGTCCTTGCAGCCCTACCTGCAGCAGTCAACGCCGGCCTGCTTGGCAGCCTTCTGGGCACATCCAGTGAACCCACCAGCAGCACCCCCACCACCCAAACGGCATCGAACGCCAAGGGCAGTTTCAGCCTCCCCTTCGCCGAGCCCACCATCATCGTCGATGGCCAGGTCGTCGAGACGGATGAAAAATGCATTACCCGCAACGACGGCATGGACGAATGCAAACCCGCAGCCGGCACCATGGCGCTGCTCAAGGACGGGCGGTTGTTGTATCTCAACGCCCTGGAGGGGACCGAGAACGTCGAGCTTTCGATCGTGGCCGAGTTTGGCGAGGTGTCGGTCAATGACCAGACCCGCGTCCTGTCCCTCGACGCCAATGACAACCCGACCTGGCTCAAGCCCTCCCCACTGGATGCCGGTGCGAACCCGGACGGTAACGACAGCACCACCCTGCTCAACGGCACCATCTTTGACGGTCTGATTGATACCGCTGACAACACCAGCAAGAACGACGGCGCCCTGTTCTGCTCCGACGTGATCGGACTGGCCAACGGCAACGTCATGGCAGTCGGCGGCACCGACTACTATTCAGAGCCCGGTATCGACGGGCTGCCCCTGGGCGCGGCAGAGCTCGAGGGCATAAAAAACTCGCGTATCTTCGATCCTGAAACCAACACCTGGACGCAAAGCGGCGATATGCACTTCGGCCGCTGGTATCCCTCCCTGGTAACGCTGGGCAATGGCAACGTATTCGTAGCCAGCGGCGTCACCAAGCTGCTCAAACCGGTCTACCCGGAAGATCCGATCAACAGCGGACGCAACGTCGCCCAGACCGAAACCTACAACCCCTGCACCCAGACCTGGACGCTGAATCCGTCTACCGCCGACCGGACCTTTCCGCTGTATCCCCGGATGCACCTGCTGCCCAACGGCCACGTGTTCTACAACGCCGGCGGTCAGGCGTTCAATCCCTTTGGTCAGGGCTATGACCAGGCACTGTGGAACATCACGGCCAGCTACAACCCCGCCACGCAGCGCTGGACCGACATAGGCTACGCCGGCCTGCCCCTTCGGCTGGACGAGGTCGGCCTGGGTCAGCTTGGCAGCACGCTGAATGTCAGCAATATTTCCCTGGCACAGACAACATCCTTCCTGGGCGATGTGCTTTCCGCCCCGGAGACCCTCATAGAGAGCGGTCTGGACCTGGGCGTGTCTGACGAAACCCTGCAGATGGCGATTGCCGGAGGCATGCGTGGGTCGACCTCTTCCACCATGCTGCCGCTCAAGCCCAACGCCAACGGGGAATACACCGACATCGAACTGCTCACCGCAGGCGGCGTCCCCAGTTATGGTGTCTTGACCAACCCGGGCGGTTATCTGCCCACGGCCCAGAGCCGGATCGATCGCATCAGCACCAATGGCGACCAGATCGACTATGAGTCCCGCCTCACCGGCCCGCTGAATCAACCGCGCTGGTACGGTACCAACGTGCTCATGCCCGACGGCAGCGTGACCGTATTCAGCGGCGGTGACCGCGATGGGGTCGTAGGGCCGGGCCTGGAAGGTCCGATCCGTACCGCCGAGCGTTTCGATCCGGAAACCGGCACTTTGACAGAAATGGCCACAGGTCACCGCGCCCGCACCTATCACAACACAGCCGTACTGATGGAAGACGGCCGCGTGATGGTGGCTGGCCACTCGCCGATCAATACCGCCTACCTGACCTTTGTCGACCTGCAGGGCCTGGGCCTCGCTCCCTATGACGGCCGCGATCCGAGCTTCGAGATCTACACGCCGCCCTATGCAATGCGCAACGACCGCCCGCAGATTCAGCGTGCGCCGAGCAGTCTGACCATCGGCAACCGCTTCAATATCAAGGTGGATCAGGCGGACCAGATCGACAAGGCGTTGCTGATCAGACGTACCGTCATGACGCACCTGATT
>JAESUC010000271.1 GCA_016763285.1 Pseudomonas sp. | reverse complement strand
TACCGGCCAGCTTGAGGGGATCAACAACAAAATCAAAGTGATCAAGCGCATGGCCTATGGATACCGCGACACTGATTATTTCTTTCTGAAAATCAAGGCCGCGTTCCCCGGACATACGTGATGAACCAATAAAAAGGGGATGCTCATGCATCCCCTTTTTTTATTCCCGCCCAGCCTGGCTGGCCTTTCAACCGAGCCTCTGCGGCTCCATCTCCAATGTCACACCAAAGCGCTGTGCAACGTCTTCGCCGATACGCCTGGCCAGAGAAAGAATATCTTCACCGCGGGCGCCGCCGTGGTTGACCAGCACCAGCGCCTGCATGGCATGTACGCCCACAGGGCCTTCCCGCCACCCCTTCCAGCCCGCCTGATCGATCAGCCAGCCTGCCGCCACCTTGTAGCGGCCATCGGGCTGTGCATAGTGCGGTATGCCCGGGTACGAGGCCTGCAAGGCCTCAAGCTGTGCAGGAGACACCAGGGGATTCTTGAAGAAACTGCCGGCATTACCCAGTACCGCAGGATCCGGCAATTTGGAACGCCGAATCCGACACACCAGGGCCGCGACCACGCGCGCGTCCGCACGCCTCAGGCCGGTGTCAGCCCAGGCGCTGTCCAGCGGAGCATAGTCGACCCGCACGCGGCCGTGGCGTTGCAACACCAGGCGCACGCGCAGGATCACATAGCGTCCGGGCCGCTGTTTGAAGATCGAGTCACGATAGGCGAAGCGGCAATCAGCGCACTCGAAGCGAAGTATCTGGCCGGTGTCGCGATCCAGCGCATCCAGGCTGTGAAACACCTCCTGAAGCTCGACGCCATAGGCGCCGATGTTCTGCACCGGAGCGGCACCGAGGGTGCCCGGTATCAGGGACAGGTTCTCCAGCCCGAACAGACCCAGATCCAGCGACCAGTTGACCAGGTCGTGCCAGTTCTCCCCGGCCTCCCCTTCGATCACCACCCGATCGGCAGTGCGCTGCACAACGCGGCGACCACGGCTGCGCATGGCGATGACCAGGCCACCCAAGGGACCGGACACCACCACGTTACTGCCGCCCCCCAGGATCGTCACAGGCCAGCCACCCGCCTGCGCCGTTGCCAGTGCGGCAAGCAGCTCACGGTCGCTGCCGATCTCGATCAGGCGCTCGGCCTGTTCGGTGATCCCCAGCGTGTTGTACGAGCGCAGGTCGGCCTGCTCACGCATCGCCAGCATCAGGATGCTGCCAGCATGGCCCGGACACGGTCCAGATCGTCCTGGGTATCGATACCCGGGGCCGGCACCTCGCAGGCATCAGCCACCTGAATCCGGCAACCGAACCACAGGGCGCGCAACTGTTCGAGGGACTCTGCCAGTTCCAGCGGACTGGGTGCCCACTTCACGTAATCGTGGAGGAAACCGACCTTGTATGCGTAAAGACCGATATGCCGGCGAAACACCATCCCCTCGGGGATGGCACGCGGCTGTTCGTTGAAAGCGTCGCGGCACCAGGGAATCGGGGCGCGGCTGAAATACAGCGCAAATCCCTGATGGTCGGTCACCAGCTTCACCACGTTCGGATTGAAAACCGATTCGATATCGCTCAGCGGCTCGGCCAGCGTGGCAATACTGGCCTCGGGATGGGCGAGCAGATTGGCGGCCACCTGGTCGATCAGGCTCGGTGGAATCATCGGCTCGTCACCCTGGACGTTGACCACGCAGGCGTCCGAATCCAGCCCCATCTGCGCAACCACTTCCTGTAGCCGGTCGGTGCCCGACGGATGATCGGAGCGGGTCATGACCACCTGGGCACCGAAGGCACTGCAGGCCTGGGCAATGCGCGGATCGTCGGTGGCCACGGTGACACTCAGAGCCTGGCTCTTGCGGGCCTGTTCCCAGACGTGCTGGATCATCGGCTTGCCGGCAATATCGAGCAGCGGCTTGCCGGGCAATCGGGTGGAGGCGTAACGGGCGGGAATGATGACGTGGAACATGTTCAGGTATCCAGCCGCTCGTCGGCGTCCAGCGCCCGGGCTTCACTTTCCAGCATGACGGGTATCCCATCCCTGATCGGATAGGCCAGGCCATCGACCCGGCACCAGAGTTCGGTCTTGTCGGCATTCTGCACCAACGGGCCCTTGCAGATAGGACAGGCCAGGATATCAAGCAGTTTGGGGTCCATCGGGTTACTCCTGAAAGAATGAAATAAGATTCGCGTCGGTACCGCCAGTGTCGCCAGTCACTGCATCAGCTCGGCCAGGCGTTGCTGCAAGGCCGTTGCAAAGGCCTCGCTCAGGGAGGCTTCGATACTCAGGTACCACCAGTCAGTGCGCGCAAAGGCGGCACACTTGATCGCATCCTTCTCGGTCATGATGACCGGGCGTTGCGGATCGCAACCGGCAAAACTGTCAGCCGTATAGGCCGCATGATCCGCAAAAACGTGGGGTTCAGCTTCGAAGCATAGCTGCTGCAGGGTCAGAAAAAAACGCTCCGGATGGCCGATGCCGGCGACGGCACTGACCTGTCTGCTGCCGGACCAGTCCGCAGGAGCGATGCGCTCACCGCTGCACAGATTCACCAGCGCGACCGGCTCCAATCTCATGGCGTAGGCCTGGGCGGTATCCTCGCGGGCACCGTTTTGCACGACAAAATCGACAGATCCGGCCCGTTCCCTTGGCTCGCGCAGGGGCCCTTCGGGCAGGCAGCGCCCATTGCCCAACCCCCTGGCCGCGTCGATCATGAGAATTTCCAGATCGCGCCCCAGGGCATAGTGCTGCAACCCGTCATCGCTGATGATGATGTCTGTCTCACCGCCGGCCAGCAGGTGCCGGGCAGCCCGGGGCCGGTCCGGGTCGATCACCACTGGCACACTGCAGCGCCGGGCGATCAGCAGGGGCTCATCCCCCACCGCACCAGGTACATCACGTGAGGGATCAAGCATGCGAGGCAGGGTATCGGGCGTCGCCCCGTAACCACGGCTGATCAGCCCGGGACGCAGCCCCATGTCCTTGAGATGCTCCAGCAACCAGATGCACATGGGCGTCTTGCCCGTACCACCGAGGGTGATATTGCCCACCACTATGACCGGCACCGGCGCACGCCAGACGCGCTCGGCGTGGCGCTGATAATCACGGCGGCGCCGGACCACCGCGTAGCGATAGAGCATCGACAGGGGTCTGAGCAGGCGCAGCCAGCCATGGCGCTCATACCAGGCGCGAAGCATGAACTGCTCGAGGGAAAAGCCCTTCACTGCCCCTCGCCCGCCTCCGCCTGCATCGTGGTCAGGCGCAGCCGGGTGAAGCCCAGCTGGCCCGCCGCATCCATCGCCATGATCACCGACTGGTGCGGCGTCTGTGCGTCGGCAGTAATGATCAGCGGCAATGACAGATCACCGGCCGACTCACGCTGCAGCGCCGTTTTCAGGGTGTCAAAACCCGGGGCGACAAGCGTTCGATCATTGATCGCGATGTCACCCGTGGCGGAAATGGTCAGCTCGATCTGTTGTATATCCCGGTCCTCCACCTGCTCACCGGACACCGCCTCGGGCAGATCCAGCTTCAGTTGGGTTTCGCGGGTAAAGGTGGTGGAAACCATGAAGAAGATCAGCAGCAGAAACACCACATCGATCAGCGGCGTCAGGTTGACGCTGGCCTCTTCCTGTCTCTGGCGCCGGAAATTCACGTTCTGGCTCCCCTGCGGGTGCTGCCCACGCGCGAAACGGGCTCCTTGCTCACGGGCGCGGCAATCGGCGAATCGACTTCGCGATTGCCCTGCAGCACCTCGACCAGTTTGGTTGCCTCCTGCTCCATGGCCACGACCAGCTCATCCACCCGGCGGACGAAGAAACGATGGAAGAACAGAGCCGGAATCGCCACCGTGAGACCCGCTGCGGTGGTAATCAATGCCTTGGAGATGCCACCGGCCAGTACACCGGTATTGCCCGTGCCCTGGATCATGATGGCGCTGAATACATCGATCATGCCGATCACCGTACCCAGCAGACCCAGCAGCGGAGTGATCGCGGCCACCGTGCCGAGCGTATTGAGATAACGCTCCAGTTCATGGATCACCTTGCCCGCGGCTTCCTGGATACTTTCCTTCATGATCTCGCGACCATGCTTGGAATTGTTCAGGCCCGCAGCCATGATCTCGCCTAGGGGCGAGTCGCCACGCAGGGTCTTGAGCCTTTCGGCGTCCAGCTTGCCTTCACGCACCCACTGCCAGACCTGACCAAGCAACGCCGGTGGTGCAACGCGCGCACTGCGCAAGGCCCAGAGTCGCTCGATCACGATCGCGGCAGCGATCACCGAAGACAAAATAATCGGCAGCATCAGCCAGCCGCCCGCACTGATCAGTTCCCACACAAGCGATCCCTCCCCAAATGTCCGCATACTCTAGCACAGGGCAAACCGCCCCCTGCGCGCTATT
>JAESUC010000270.1 GCA_016763285.1 Pseudomonas sp. | reverse complement strand
CCTGGCCATCAGCATAGGCCTGATGGCACGAGCGCTGGGCTTCCAGGCCCAGGTTCACATGTCCGGCGAGGCGGCCCAGTGGAAAAAGGATCTGTTGCGAGAGCAGGGCGTCGAGGTGATCGAGCATCCCGGCGACTATGCCACTGCCGTGGACACCGGGCGCCGATGCGCTGCGGACAACCCGAAGGCGCATTTTGTCGATGACGAGCAGTCCATGTCGTTGTTCTGCGGTTATGCGACTGCCGCCCGGCGGCTTGCAGTGCAGCTGCAGCAGCTTGGTATCGAGGTATCCCGGCAACGGCCGTTGATGGTCTACCTCCCCTGTGGGGTGGGCGGCGCACCGGGTGGTATTACCTACGGGCTGAAGCAGGTCTTCGGCGACGCGGTGCATTGCTGGTTTGCCGAGCCCCTGGCATCGCCCAGCGTGCTGCTGCAAATGGCCGCCGGTATGCACGGGAAGGTCTCGGTCTACGATGTCGGGCTCGATAATCGAACCTTTGCCGACGGGTTGGCGGTGGGTCAGGCCTCGATGCTTGCTACCGCATGCCTGCAGGACCGTCTGGCGGGGGTGTTCACGGTGGGTGATTCGGCGCTGACCTATTACCTCAAGGTCGCCTGGGAAATGCTCGGTGAGAAGATCGAGCCCTCGGCCGCTGCCAGTTTTGCCGGGCCGGGCTGGGTGACTTCTTCGCCGGCCGGTTTCGAGTGGAGCCGCCGCCACCAGATAGACCTGGAAGCCGCCACCCATCTGCTCTGGAGCACGGGGGGCAATCTGGTGCCCGACGAGCTGTTTCAGCAGTGGCTGGCGATCTGAAAACGGCCCGTCGTCGGTTATCGATCGGCGAAGGCAGCGAGCAGGGCGGGGTCCTTGCCGTAGGGGTCCTGGGTCAGGCGTAGTTGCCCCTCGCTGTCTGCCTCGGCGGTCCAGTAGCCCAGGATTACCTGGGGACCCTGCTCGATGGCCACCTGGTGGGTCGTGCGACTGGCTCGCTGGCGTTCGACGCGGGCCCGCCTGCTGGCATCCATCCGGCTGAACAGCGTGTCCGCCAGTTGCTCGACCCCTTCAACCCGCACACAGCCGGAGCTGATATTGCGCTGGGACCGGGAGAACAGATGCCGGTCCGGGGTATCGTGCAGATAGATGGCGAAGGGGTTGTCGAACCGCAAAACCACCTGGCCCAGTGGGTTGCGCGGTCCAGGGGGCTGTCTGAGCATGATGCCGCGGGGGTCATACCAGTCGATGGTCTGAGGGTCCAGGCGGTTACCCTGGTAATCGATCACGATCAGGCCCTTGCGCTCCAGGTAGGCCAGATCCTCGCGGATTGCCGGGATCATGTCCTCCTTGCGAATGGTCGGTGGCACCGTCCAGTCGGGATTAAGGGTGACGCGGTTGAGACGGGACTCCAGCAGCGGCGTCTCCCGCCCCGGCCGCCCGGTAATCACCCGGGTCTGCCATACCCGCTCGCCGTCCAGGTATTGGCGCAGCAGGTTGGCTGCGCTGTTGACCAGCAGGGCCTCGTTCTGAAGCATGGCATGGACCCAGCGCAGGCGCTCGAGATTGATCCGGGCGATGTCCAGCCGGTCCTGCAGCGGCAGGTTGAGGGCCGCCAGGGTATTGGGGCCCAGAACGCCATCGGTCTTGAGGCCGTTATCTTCCTGAAAATGCCTTAGCGCTGCCTCCAGCTCCGGCCCCAGCGTGTCTGCGGGTGGCTGGTCCGCCGCGTCAGCGGGCACCTGGGCGAGTGCTTCGTCCGCGCCGCCCTGGGCTGCGGTCGGCGAGGACGCAGGCAGGTAGCCGGCAGCCCTGAGTCGGGTAGCCAGTTGCATCACCCGCGGATCCTCTTCGCCTGGGCGTACCAGTTCGCCGTCGGCGATGGGTTCGTATTCCGGGCGTTCGTCGCGCAGGCGAACGTAGGCGCGACGCAGATCGAGGTAGAGTTCGAGGTCGGGCCGCGCGGCTTCGAATGCGGCACTGACATCAGTCAGGTCTTCGCGCATCCAGTCGGAGAGGGCGGGCCTGTCGTTTCCGGCCTGCTCGGGGGCCCACATGGGCTCAAGCCTCTGCTGGTCGAAGCGGCCCCTGGCAAGATGCTCGAGGGCCTGCAGGTATTCGCTGCTGACCTGCAGTTCGGCGCACAGGTCAAGCTCGCCGGATATCTGCTGGCTGAAGGGATAGTCGGCCGGGTAGAGACCGTCGTCGGCCAGGCGAGCCAGTTCGGCCAGCAGCGCATTGCGTCTGTAGCGGTCCTCCCAGAGGGGGGCGTATGCGCCATGCTGGTACAGCGTGACCAGGGCTTCGGCGATACCCGAGGTGCGCAGTTGCGCCAGGTGCGGACAGGTTGCCAGTAGATGCGCTGGGGCGGGTGGAGACGCTGGAGAATCTGCTGCGACAGGCGACGCTGGTTGCGCGTAGGGGCTCAACAGACGGGCGATGTCGCTCTGGCTGGCAGCTGCGGCTGGCATGACTGCGCCCGCCGAGGCGACGAACAGCACTGTACAAATCTTGAGCAAAAGGTACTCTCCCTGTGTCGAGCAATGGCGAAGCCTGGGCGAATATGCGGGCATGTACTCGCATACAACGCATGTGGTTATACATTAGCAGACCCGTGAAACGGGCTATTGTTCTGAATTTTTTGAATTTTCTTACGACCTGCCTACCTTGGCAGGCGAGGGGGACTACACCGGATGCTTACCACTCTGCGCCGCGCTGGCGCCTTGGCAGCTGTTTGCCTGTCTATCGGTTCCACTTCCGTTCAGGCTGTCACCAACCCGCCCGCGCTGATCACGCCGCTGGCCAGCCAGCTCTCGGTCACCGCGCCCGATTTGAATGAAAAGGTATTGAACAAAGCGGTCATGGCCATGGAATGTGCGGTAGCCAATGGCGCAAAGCCAGCGGCACGGCTGGCCGTTATCGACTTCTCCCTGCCCTCCGCCGAGGAGCGGTTGTGGATATTCGACCTGCAGAGCAAAAAGCTGCTGTTGCAGGATCTGGTAGCCCACGGCTCGGGCTCCGGTGACAATTACGCTGCTGCCTTTTCCAATATTGAAGGCAGCCACCAGTCGAGCATAGGGCTGTTCAGGACCGCCGAGAGCTACACCGGTCGCCATGGCTATTCCCTGCGCATGGACGGACTGGAGCGTGGCATCAACGACCTGGCGCGGCAGCGGGCCATCGTGATCCATGCGGCGGATTACGTGGACCCCGGCTGGGTAGCCCGCTACGGCCGTATTGGCCGCAGCCAGGGTTGCCCCGCAGTGCGGCCGGAAGTGGCCGGCATGGTGGTGGATAAGCTCAAGGGCGGGCAGTTCATGTTCTCCTACTACCCCGATGAACACTGGCTGGCGACTTCCGAGTTTCTCAACTGCCCCCAGCGTGATCGGCAGCTACTCGCCGCCCGAACCGAGTGAAAGCGGGTCCGGTCCAGGCGGGTGCTGATGTTGCCCGCCTGAGCCTTACGGACGCATGGACTGGTTCAGCATCTGCAAGGTGTAATCCACCAGCTCTTCCAGGTCAGGCCTGGTCGGATCCATTTCCGACGATTTGCTGCCCTGCATGATGACCCCATGCAGGGCGCCGCGCAGATAGAATGCGGTCATTACCGGATCGGCTACGCGCTCGCGGCTGAGACTGCCGTCGGCAACCCCTTGGTGCAAGGCCGCTATCATCATGTTCATTGCCTGCGTCGCGCAGGCGTGCAGTGCAGCGCTCTGGTCGTCCTCATCTGCGAGGTGCTCGAAGGTACTGGCCTGGGTCAGCACGTCAAAATAATCCGGCATTTCAATGCTGAAGCGGTAGTAGGCGCGACCGATGTGTTCGATCTGTTCTGCGCCCACGTCTGAATGTTCCATTGCTTCAGCAAAGCGGTTGCGTAGCGCTTCGCCAGCGCGCAGCATCAGTCCGCGCATGATCGCGGCCTTGTCCTTGAAGTACACATAGAGCAGTGCGCGGCTCAGTTGCGCGGTGCGGGCGATTTCGTCCATTGAGCTCTTCTCGAACCCCTTGGTAAAAAATATCTGTTCTGCTGCGTCCAGAATACTGTCGCGGCGGTCCTGCTTCTCGCGCTCTCGGCGCTGGTCAAGGCTCATAGATGTCCGATGTAATGTGGCTTTCTGGGGTGATTGTGGGAGTGCGTTGACAATCTGTCAATAACTGACATTATGTATTTAACCCTTCGCCGAACCCTGGAGCCCGGCCATGCCGATACCATACGAATTTTTCCGACCGCTGTCCCTGGCCGCGGTGGCCGCGATGCTGGTGGTTCTGACCGGCTGTGAGGCTGACGGTGCCGCCCAGGTGGTTGAACACAAAGCAGCTGTGACGGTACGAGCCGCGCCGGTGGTGGCCGCGACGGCTGCCGAGCCGCTGCGCTTTGCCGGGGTGGTGCGTGCTCGGCAGCGCGCGCAGTTGACCTTTCAGGTGGGCGGTGTGCTGCGCAGCCGGTCCGTTGAAATTGGCCAGGCGGTGGAGCAGGGCGCGATCCTGGCGACGCTCTACAATCCCGAGCTGGAACCGGCGCGCAACGCATCTCGCGCTCGTTTGGAGGAATTGAAAGCGCAGGCCGCGCAGGCAGAGCGTGAGGCCCAGCGCAGCGACCAGCTATTTGAGCGTGGGGTTATTTCAGCCCAGCAGCGTGAGCAGCAGCAGGCTCGTCTGGATGCGTTGCAGGCAGGCGTCGGCAGCGCCCGTGCAGCCTTGATCCAGACCGAGCAGGTACGCGGCGAAAGCCAGCTGCGCGCTCCGTTTGCTGGGCGCATCGAGGCACTGATGGTCGAGCCGGGTGAATTTGTCTCACCCGGCCAGCCGGTCATGGCGCTGGCTTCGGCGGAAGGGCTTGAGGTCGAGGTGCTGATTCCCGGCGATATGCTCCAGGGGCTGAGCATCGGTCAGCAGGTGCCCCTGTGGGATGGCCTGCACAACACGCCGATGCAGGGCACCATAAGCGAGATAGGGCAGGGCTCGTCCCAGGGCAGTGCGCTGTATCCTCTGGTGGTGGCACTGGAGCAGGATGCCGCCCGCAGTGGCGACGCTGTGGAGGTGGGGATTGGCCGGGCCGCCGAGCAGGGGTTGAATGTGCCTATGGCGGCGGTTATGCGTTCGTTCGCCGGTGGTGACGGCGGCCTGGCAGTGTTCCGGGTGACCGCAGGCAAGGTTGAACGCGTGTCGATCGAGGTGGAAGCTTTGCGCGGTGAGTGGGCGATGCTACGGGGTAACGCGTTGCAGGCTGGCGACATGGTTGTCTACGCCGG
>JAESUC010000269.1 GCA_016763285.1 Pseudomonas sp. | reverse complement strand
TGGCTGGCGAGATAGCGCGATGGCTTCGCGCTTGAATTCGGGGCTGTATCTTCTGCGTTTGGACATGAACACTCCTTTGGCACATTGTGCCTCTTTTCAAAAGTGTCCGCAGTAACGGGGTAGAACCCTACTAATCGATATTACGAAAAATCGGATTGCAGCAGGAGGCTATCCGTTCGGAGTGGGGCTACCGTTGATACCCCGAAGCGAATCACCCTCGGCAGCTGTTTATCCGCCGAAGTCGCGGACTCGTTCTCAGCCTTGACGATATCAGCGAGCTTCCCTCGCTGGCCGATCGGCTGCAGGAGTCCTGTGCTGGCTTTGCTGCAAAAGTGGGATAGCAGCTGGAGCAGGTGCGTTCCCGGCTGAAAAAGTTGCCGGAATCCGTCGACTGTTACAGATCGTTGGGCGAGGGCAATTGCCAGGGAGGTTGGATTCGCCAGTTCACGTAATGATCAAATCCAGTGACTTGAAGGAAATATGACAAGATTGTCATTTTTCGATAACCGTCTTGTCAGTCTGTGGCAGGATAATAAGTAGAAAATACGCGGCTCAGGAAGGGCCGGTTCGACTGGCAATTGGTGACCTCGTTAAGCGTAAGCGGTGGCGAAAAGAGAGTGTATCGACCGCTCATTTGTTCATCAATAGGCATAACTTAGTCAATACGGAACGCCACGCGGGTATTATGATGCGAGTTTTAATTATTGAAGACGAGATCAAGACTGCTGAATATTTACAGCAAGGGCTGAGCGAGTGCGGATACATAGTTGACTACGCTTTAACAGGGGCAGATGGGCTGCACTTGTTTCGGACACAAGAATATGAGCTGGTTTTGCTAGATGTTAACCTCCCCGAAAAAGATGGCTGGTCCATCCTGCAGGAAATCCGGCTAGGTAGTGATACGCGAATCATTATGCTTACGGCCAGCGGGCGCCTTTCCAATAAGGTGAAAGGTCTGGAGTTGGGAGCGGACGACTACCTGGTTAAACCATTTGAGTTTCCTGAGCTCGTGGCGAGAATCAGGTCCGTATTAAGACGAAGCGAAAAAATAAGCGAAGCAGATGCGGTGCAGGTTGCTGATTTGGAAATCGATTCGGCCAGACGCGTTGTTTATCGATCCGGACAACGCATAGAACTGACCGCGAAAGAATTTTCATTGTTACTACTTCTGATGCGTAATGCTGGCGTAGTAATGACGCGTACTCAGATAGTATCGCTGGTATGGGACATAAACTTCGATTGTGATACGAATGTGGTCGATGTATCGATCAAACGTCTGCGGGCGAAAATAGACGAGCCTTTCCAGAACAAGCTGATTCACACGTTGCGTGGCGTGGGTTACGTCCTCGAGGATAGGCAATGAGCAAGGCACTGAGTCTTTCGCTACGAATCGGTCTTTCGATTAGCTTGCTAGGCTCGATTTTGGTTGTTCTGATTTTCAGCCAATCCTGGTGGACTCTGAAGAGCCAACTGGAGAAACTAGCTGACATTAGGCTTGAGCAAAAGCTGGAACAATTGATTCATACATTAAACGAATCTACGTCAGCTTATCCTTCCAGTTTTGAGTCGCACGCTTTAACAGATCTGGTTACTGGTCATCCAGACCTAGGGTTGCTGGTGTGTGATGTCACAGCGCCTCGTCGAACTCTTTTCGCTATAGGAAATGTACCGGCCGAACTGATCACAGGCTCCTGCCTCGATCTTGAAAAAGGTAGACAGAAGCTTCGCCACGCAGGGGTCAACCTACAGGCCCGGTCGAGTGCACTTAGGGTTGGTGATAGCAAGGATAAAGTGTTTTTGATTTTGTTTAGCAATCGTTCTGATGATGCAACGTTACTTGCTGCATACCGTGATTCGACGCTGCTGACTCTACCGGTTTTCCTGATGATCATAGGTGTAGGCGCTTGGTGGATTGTACGGCGGGGGCTGGCTCCGTTGGGTAGATTCGAGAAACTGGCTTCGATTGTTTCAGCACGAGATCTGAGAGGAAGAATCGAACCATCCGGGCTGCCTATGGAACTTAGCGCGTTGGCCGTCAGCATTAACGTCATGCTCGAAAGGCTTGAGAACGAAGTCCAGCAGCTATCAGATTTCTCCGATGATCTAGCACATGAGTTGCGATCGCCCATTACCAACCTCTTAGGCAAGGCGCAGGTCACGCTCTCGCGCGATAGGACGTCCCTGCAGTACAAAGAGACACTGGAGTCGTGCGTTGAAGAACTTGGCAGAATATCCCGCATCGTTTCAGACATGCTTTACCTCGCCCAGGCGGTGCAGGCGGAAACAGGCGAGTTCTCGGAAAGGATTTCTCTGGGTGATGAAGCGCTACATGTCGTTAACCTTTTCAGCTTCATGGCAGAGGATAAAGACGTCACGTTGACCGTAAAAGGCACCGGTACGGCTCTGGGTGACCGATTAATGGTGCAACGCGCGATATCAAATTTGCTGTCGAACGCCATCCGACATGCGTCTCAAGGAACAAACATACCGCTAGTAATTTCAAAAGAAGGGCAGTCTGTGGTGCTGTCGGTGACCAACAGCGGGCCCGGTATTCCAGAGGAACAAACTGAGGCTGTGTTCAAGCGATTCTATCGGGTCGACCAAGGGCGGTCCCGGGAGGAAGGCGGTACAGGGCTTGGACTGTCAATAGTTAGTCTTATCATGAAAGCTCACCAGGGCAACGTAACGGTCATTTCGAGCGAAGCCGGCCCTACGACATTTAACTTGTGGTTCAAATTAGTGTGAGGTGCCTATGTTCGTTGCTATTCGCCATCATTTGCAATCAGCTGTTTTGCCGACGCGCGCTGGTCTTGTGGTGGTCTGCGGGGTTCTGATGAGTTGGTCTGTTTCTGGCCTGGCTGCTGAAGATGAGCGATCTGTTCTGGCGCTCTCGGAAGCGCTCGCGAGGGTACTGCAATCGAGCCCTGAACTAGCCGTTTTTCCTTACGAAATCCGCGCCGCCGAAGCAAGAATCTTACAGGCAGGGGTGCGACCCAATCCGACTGTTTCGGCGGAAGTCGAAAATGTGCTCGGCAGTGGTGAAGCGTCGGGCATTGGCG
>JAESUC010000268.1 GCA_016763285.1 Pseudomonas sp. | reverse complement strand
GGTTTCTTCCAGTACCAGGCTGCTGGCGGGACCAAATTCTTTGCACAATACGGCTTTCATGATGACTCCATTATCAGATTTTCAGACAGTCTAGTCGCAAGCGGGGCAACCGGGTCAATGACCATGCCCTTGATTGATTGCCGTTCATAAGATCCGTCGCGGCGCCGGTTGGCTGGCGGTCCGGCCTCGGCTATCCTGTGGCCAACCAATAGGAGTCTAATCCATGCGTACGCTTTTCGCCCTGCCCCTGCTGCTGAGTCTGTTCGCCGTATCACCGGTCCAGGCCGAGGATGCCCCCGCAGCGCCCAGCGCCCAGTACGTGGAACTCAGCCCGTCGTTCGTCGGCACTGTCGGCCCCGGGCCGAAAATCCAGTACATGAAGGTGGATGTGGCCTTGCGCGCCAACGACCCGGCCGCGGTTCCGCGCATCGAGTACCACGACCCGTTGATCCGCAACACGCTGGTCAGTCTGTTTGGCCATGAGACGCTGGAAAGCGTGGCCACCCTGGAGGGCAAGGAGGCCTTGCGCGCCAAGGCGCTGGCAGCAGTACAGGAAGTGCTCGAGGAAGAAGAAGGCAAACCGCTGGTCGACGACCTGCTGTTCACCAATCTGGTCACCCAATAGGGTTCCGGCGCCAGCCGACCCGAGGTCGGGCTGGCTGGGAATGGCTCTGTCAGTCGTCGATGCCCTGACTCAGGTAGTTGGCCACATAGGTATCAAAATCCACTTCGTCAGCCGCTTCGATGGCCTGTTGTTCGGCCAGGGAGGCGGCGGCTTCTGCCTGATAGGCCGCCAGGGTCGCCGGATCCAGTGGGCGGTCGGCGAAATGGGCGCGGTGTGCCCGCGACTGCTCCAGTGCGAAGCGGAAGAAGCTGTTGTCGTGCCCGGCAATGGCTTCGAGCACCCGTGCCGAAGGGGTCAGCGACGGGTCGGCCAGCTTGGCGCGCTGCGCGGCCAGACTCTGGCTGTAGGCCTGGGTAGCGTGCATGCCATCAAGCAGGACCGCGCACTCGCCAATGCGATCCAGCAGATCTTCGCCCCAGCTGACCAGACTGCGACTTTCGCCGCCGTCGGACAGCTGCAGGCCGGGCTCGCGCCCCCTTTTGACCGCCAGGGCAAAGTTGTCTCCGGTTTCGGTGCAGCCCGCTTCGGTCAGCGGTGGGCTCTCGTGCAGCGCGCAGTAGAGCAGAAAGCTGTCGAGGAACCGCGCCGTGGCCGGCTCGATGCCCAGGGGCACGAAGGGATCGATGTCCATGCAGCGGACCTCGATATATTCCACACCGCGTGAGGCCAGCGCATGCACGGGCTTTTCGCCACTGCGGGTGACCCGCTTGGGGCGAATCGGGCTGTAGAATTCGTTCTCGATCTGCAGCAGGTTGGTATTGAGCTGCTGCCATTGGCCGTTGCTGTCGTGGGTGCCCATGCGATCGTAGGCCGCAAACGGCAGGCCGATGGCCTCCTGCATGCTCTGAATGTAGCTGTCCAGAGTGTTGTAGCAGACATTCAGACCGGACTGGGCGTTGTTGTTATAGCCCAGATCGCTCATGCGCAGGCTGGTGGCGTAGGGCAGATACAGGGTGTTGTCCCCCAGCCTGTCCAGCTTGTGATCACGGCCCTGCAGGAAGGTCGCACACACGGCCGGCGAAGCACCGAACAGGTACATCAGCAGCCAGGCGTAACGGCGGAAGTTGCGGATCATCGCCATGTAGCGATCGGACTGGTAATCCTGCGCCGAGCGCGGGTCGCCCGCCTGCTCCTGCAACGTCGCCCACAGGCTCGGCGGTAGCGAGAAGTTGTAATGAATGCCGGCAATGCACTGCATCGCCTTGCCGTAGCGAATGGCCAGGCCGCGGCGATAGACATTCTTCAGCGTGCCGACATTGGAGGTGCCGTACCAGGCGATCGGGATATCCGCATCGGCGGGCAGCCTGCAGGGCATGGACTCGGTCCACAGCAGCTCGTCCCCCAGTTGCGCATAGACGAACCTGTGGGTCATGTCGAGGCTGTCGAACAGGCTATCGAGACGGGTATTGACCGGCGTTATCAGCTCGATCAGCGCCTCGGAATAATCGGTGGTAATGCTGGGATGGGTCAGGGCCGAGCCCAGCGCGGACGGGTGCGGCGTGCGGGCCAGGGTGCCGTCAGGCGTGGTGCGCAGGCTTTCCTTTTCGATGCCGTGGCGGCACTCCCGCAGATCTGCGCGGCCGGCCGTGCTGGATAGCAGATCGAGAATATCTTTGAATGCTGGTGACAAGGTTGTCACTCCTTAGCCATACGAGCCGCTGCGCGGGGCGCAAGGCGTGCTGTTGATAACCCGGATCAGATCCGTGCGAAGGTGCCCAGGGCCTTGGCCACCAGGGCGCCATCCTGTCGGATCTCTCCGTCCACCACGACCGTGCGGGTGCCGGCGTGTACGACCGTACCAACGCATTCCAGTTCACCACCGACCACCGCGCGTGTGTAGTTGATCTTGCATTCCACTGTAGCAGTGGATTCGTGCGGCTCCAGCACACTGAAGGCCGCAGCGCCCATGGCCGAATCCAGCAGCGAGAAGATCACCCCGCCGTGCACCCGCGCAGTCGAATTGAAATGATCCTCACGGATCGGGAGCGTCAGCGTACAGGTGCCGACCTCGATGGATTTGAACTCGAGACCGAGCATCCGGGTAAAGGCGCTCATGCGGTTCAGTGACGGGTGTGGGATCATGGTCAGCGCTTCTTCAGATCTTTGGCATTGGCAAACAGGTTGGCAAAGGTACCACCGGCGGCTGGCTGCGCACCAGCACCGGCGTTCTGGCCCCGCCCCTGCGCATTGTTTTTGGCACGATCACCCTGCCCACGTGCCGGCCGGGAGCCTTCGCTGGCCCGGGTCTGGGTCGCTGCGCCCGGCTCGTCGTCCATGCGCATGCTCAGGCTGATGCGTTGGCGCGGGATATCGACCTCCATCACCTTGACCCGCACGATGTCGCCCGCCTTGACCACATCACGGGGATCCTTGACGAACTGGTGGGCGAGCATGGAGATATGGACCAGTCCGTCCTGGTGCACGCCGATATCGACGAAGGCGCCAAAGTTGGCGACGTTGCTCACCACGCCCTCCAGCTGCATGCCCGGCTTCAGATCACGGATGGTCTCTACCCCTTCCTGGAACGCCGCAGCCTTGAACTCGGGGCGTGGATCACGGCCCGGCTTGTCCAGTTCGAGCAGAATGTCGGTAATGGTGGGCACGCCGAAGTGGGCGTCAGTGAAATGCTTCGGGTCGAGCTTGCGCAGAAAGGCCGAGTCGCCAATCAGGCTACGCACATCGCGGCCGGTGGTTTCGGCAATGCGCTCGACCAGCGGATAAGCCTCGGGGTGCACCGCCGAGGCGTCCAGCGGATTGTCGCCGCTCATGACCCGCAGAAAGCCCGCCGCCTGCTCGAAGGTCTTGTCACCCAGGCGCGCCACCTTGAGCAGCTCGCGGCGGCTGCCGAAGGCGCCGTGCTGGTCGCGGTAGTCGACAATGTTCTGGGCAATGGTCGGATTCAGCCCGGACACCCGGGTCAGCAGCGGCGCCGATGCGGTATTGAGGTCCACCCCGACTGCGTTCACGCAGTCTTCGACCACCGCGTTCAGGCTGCGTGCCAGTTTTACCTGGGACACGTCATGCTGGTACTGGCCGACCCCGATGGCCTTGGGCTCGATCTTGACCAGCTCGGCCAGGGGATCCTGCAGACGGCGACCGATCGAGACCGCGCCACGGTAGGTCACGTCCAGGTCCGGGAATTCCTTGGCGGCCAGCTCGGACGCCGAGTACACCGACGCGCCCGCCTCGGAAACCATGATCTTCTGCATCGGCAGTTGCGGGCACAGCTTGATCAACTCGCCCGCCAGCTTGTCACTCTCCCGCGAGGCGGTGCCGTTACCAATGGCCACCAGGGTTACGCTATGTTTTTTACACAGCGCCGCCAACACGGCCAGGGACTCCTGCCATTGATTGCGCGGCGCATGGGGGAAGATGGTGGTGTAATCGACCAGCTTGCCGGTCGCATCCACCACCACCACCTTGACCCCGGTACGCAGGCCCGGATCCAGCGCCAGGGTCACCCGCGGGCCGGCTGGAGCCGAAAGCAGCAGATCCTTGAGGTTGCTGGCAAACACGCGAATGGCTTCGTCCTCGGCGCTTTCGCGCAGATCACCGAGCAGTTCGGTTTCCAGCTGGCCGAGCAGCTTCACGCGCCAGGTCCAGCGCACCACTTCCGCCAACCAGCGATCGCCGGGGCGTCCCTGGTCGCGAATGTCCACCGCCTGGGCAATCATGCCTTCGCAGGGATGCGGCGCGCTGGCCGGCCGCTCCGGGTCACCCAGCTCCAGGGCAATGCTCAGGATGCCTTCATTGCGCCCGCGCAGGATAGCCAGTGCCCGGTGTGAAGGAACCTTGCGCAGATCCTCGGCATACTCGAAATAATCCCGGAATTTGGCCCCTTCTTCCTCCTTGCCCGGCACCAGCTTCGACACCACCTTGCCATCCTGGCGCAATGCCTCGCGCAGTCGTTCCAGCAGGCTGGCCTGTTCGCTGAAGCGCTCCATGAGGATGTACTTGGCCCCATCGAGGGCAGCCTTGACGTCGGCCACGCCCTTGTCGGCATCCACATAGGCAGCGGCCTCCTGCTCGGGGACCTGGGAAGGGTCTGCGTACAGCGCCTCTGCCAACGGCCCAAGGCCCGCTTCCAGGGCGATCTGGCCCTTGGTCCGGCGCTTGGGCTTGTAGGGCAGATACAGGTCCTCCAGGCGCGTCTTGCTGTCTGCGCCGCGAATATCGCGCTCGAGCTCCGGACTGAGCTTGCCCTGCTCGTCGATACTGGCAAGAATGGTGGCGCGGCGATCCTCGAGCTCGCGCAGATAGCGCAGACGCTCCTCCAGATAACGCAGTTGTGTATCATCCAGACTACCGGTCACTTCCTTGCGATAACGGGCGATGAACGGCACGCTGGCACCTTCATCCAGCAGTCTCACGGTCGCATCGACCTGCTCGGGTCGGACAGCCAGCTCGGTGGCGATGCGCGAGGCGATAGATTCCATGGGCGAGTTTTCCGGGTCAGTTTTACAAGCCGCGCAGTATAACCGAGAGAGTCACCCGGGTGGCGAATCCGCCACGGAGACCGGGGGTAAGGTGCAAGGGAAAAACTTGTACAAAAGAAACCTCTTGTAACAATGCCTGAACCCGCGAACACACGGGTTCAGACACAATAGCCACGAACAGACCAAGGGTGGAGCCGGTATGACCAGTGAAGGTGAAAAGATCCTGATTGTTGACGACGACGTGCGTCTGCGCCGTCTGCTCGAACGCTTCCTGACTGAACAGGGCTATCGCGTGCGGGCCGTCGAGAACACCGAACAGATGGACCGTCTGCTCGCCCGCGAGCTCTACTCCCTCATTGTGCTCGACCTCATGCTCCCCGGCGAAGATGGCCTGACTGCCTGCAAGCGCCTGCGCGACCAGGAGAACAAGACGCCGATCATCATGCTCACGGCCAAGGGCGACGAAGCCAGCCGGATTCTCGGGCTGGAACAGGGCGCCGATGACTATCTGCCCAAACCCTTCAATCCCCGTGAACTGGTTGCCCGCATCAAGGCGGTCCTGCGTCGCCAGGCCCCTCAGGTGCCGGGTGCCCCGGGCGGCGAAGACGAAGAGGTCAGTTTTGGCGAGTTCGTGCTCAGCCTGGCGACCCGCGAGCTGCGCCGTGGCGAAGAAGTCCACATGCTGACCACCGGTGAATTCGCGGTCCTCAAGGCCCTGGTGCAACACCCGCGCGAGCCGCTGACCCGCGACAAGCTGATGCAACTGGCCCGTGGCCGTGAGTGGGACGCCCTGGAGCGCTCGATCGACGTGCAGATCTCGCGCCTGCGCCGCATGCTTGAACCCGATCCCTCCAAGCCACGCTACATCCAGACCGTCTGGGGTGTGGGCTACGTCTTTGTTCCGGACGGCAAGCCTTCGTGAAAGGGGGTCCGGGCTGGCATCCATTACTGCCACGCAGTTTCTTTGCCCGCACGATCACCCTGGTACTGCTGGTAACGCTGTTCTCGAAAATCCTGACCATGCTGTATCTGCTGGCCAACGAGGACCTGTTGGTCGACCGCCAGTACAGTCACGGTACTGCCATGCTGGTGACCTCCTACTGGGCCAGTGACCCGGCGGCACGTGCTGATATTGAGCAGGTCACCGGCCTACGCCTGGTGCCCTCGGCAGTGGTGCCGCGGGGTGAGGTCCATTGGCCCTACTCCGGTATCTTCACCAATCAGCTGCGCCAGGAGCTGGGCGACATGACCCAGGTCCGGGTGCGCATCCAGGACGAGCCCCTGCTCTGGGTCCATCAACCCAGCTACGGTGACAGTTGGTTGCAGGTGCCGCTCTATGCCCACCCCCTGCGGGGCCAGCGCATCTGGATGGTGGTGCTCTGGCTGGGGCTTATCGGTGTGCTTTCTACCGCAGCGGCGTGGGTGTTCGTGCGCCAGCTCAACCACCCGTTGAAAACCCTCGAGCGTGCCGCCCGGCGCATCGGCAAGGGCCAGAGTGTCCGCCTGCTGGACACCAATTGCCCGGCCGAGATCGCCGAGGTCTATCGGGCATTCAACCAGATGGCCTACGACGTCGAGGAAGCCAACCGCGATCGTGCCATGCTGTTGGCAGGGGTATCCCATGACCTGCGTACCCCGCTGACCCGCATGCGGCTGTCCACCGAGCTGCTGTCCAGCGCCGAGCCGGATCTGACCGAGGGCATGATCCGCGATATCGAGGACATGGACGCCATTCTCGACCAGTTCATGTCGTTCATGCGTGATGGCAGCACGGAAGCGACCGAGCCTGAGGACATCAACGACATCATCCGTGAAGTGGTCGCCCCGCTGAATACCGGCGAAGAACGCGTGCGGCTGTGTCTGGAAGCGGTGCCGCAGATCCACCTGCGCCGCCTGTCGATGAAGCGGGTGATCGGCAACCTGATTGACAACGCCCTGCACCATGGCGGCTCGGGCATCGAGGTCTGTACCTATGTGACCCGCGCCGCCGCGCAGCCTTACCTGGTGGTGTCGATCCTGGATCGCGGGCCGGGTATCGACCCGACCGAATGCGAAGCGCTGTTTACCCCCTTCACCCGCGGGGACCGGGCGCGCACTACCAAGGGCACGGGATTGGGCCTGGCCATCGTCAAGCGAATTGCCGAGAGTCACGGCGCGACGGTGCAACTGCTCAACCGCAGCGGCGGCGGCACCGAGGCACGATTGAGCTTTCCGGTCTGAATCGCCTGGCCCTTCGCGGCCAGGCGCGCTCGCTGATCAAGCCCTGAGCAGGCCTGCCGTGTCCAGCGTCTGCTCGATGCCGAGCAGGTCGGGGATGCACAGGCTCTGGCCTTCCTCCCCCAGCTTCACGGTCTGCAAGACATAGGGCAGTGTGCCCGGCGCGGTACTGATATCGCCACGGGTGATCTTGCGCGAGCGCGGAATACTCCAGATCCGCAGGGCAATGAAATGCACGCCAGGCCGCTCACCGATCGCATTGAGGATCAAGGTTCGCGGCTGCCTGCCCGTCTCGTCCGGCAGCTCGCCGAGCAGGGCCAGGGGATCGACCACCGGCACCTGCTGGTCACGCCAGAGCATCCAGCCGAGAAACCAGGGCGGCGCATTGCCGGGCTCACGACTGAGACGAAACCCTACCAGCTCCGCTACCGCCACGTTGGGCAACAGCAGGGCGTGCTCCGCCAGCGGAACAATCAGTCCATTCAGGCTATCCAGTGCGTCGCTCATAGCGCTTCCTCTCGTGTTCTGATGTGCCGGCCCTAGAGGGCCACCGGCCATTCTTGTGCCAGCCAGTAACGCAGTGCGTCGGCCAGTGTTTCCGGGGAGCCCTGGCGGCTACTGTAACCGGCATCGATCACCGCCTGGGGCATCACCGCGCAGGCAGCACTCGCCGCGTCCTGGGTCCATACCTGGATGCCCTTGTCCCGCAGCCGGCCGCAGGCCTGCACGCCATCCTCCCCCATGCCGCTGAATATGATCGCGCCGCAGGCCGGAGCAAAACTGCCGGCCACCGCGTCCAGCAGCGTTTCGATCGAAGGCTGGTAGGGTCCCGGCCAGGGCGTATCGCTGAGACGGATCTGACCTTCCGGGGCAAATCCGAGGCTGCGCTTGATCGGCGCCACCAGCACCTCACCTTCGTGCAGGTGCGCACCGCTGACGCAGTTGATCACCCGCCAGGCATTCTGCCGGCCGAGAATCATCGGCAACTGCGACTCGAAGCCGGCATCGATGTGTTGCGCGTAGACAAAGGCCACGGGCAGATTGGCCGGCAGCCGATCCAGGAAGCGCTTGACCGCTGCCGGACCACCCAGGGAGGCCGCCAGCAGCCAGACACAGCGTGCGGGGGGCAGCCTGGCCGGTGCCGTTGCCGTGGGCTCACCCTGACTGGGCTCGGGTGGCGGTCCGAGGATCGGCAACAGCTTGCCCAGCAGGCGTCGTTTCCAGCGCGGATAGTCCTCACTCTCGTGATGGGGTATTTCCCCCGCCCCGAGCAGCACCGGCACCGGACTGTGCTCCAGCAACCAGTCGGCCAGTTCCGATTCGTCCGCCAGCTCGAGCAACCAGGCATCGGCATTGATCGCCTCAAGCCCTGCACAATCGAGTCTGTCGGGCTCGCCGGCGAAGATCACCCGGTAGCCGAAACCCTCCAGCACCTCCTGCAGCAACTGTCGCTTCTGCATCCTGCCTGCCAGCAGCGCGATAGCAGGCGCTGCCGGCTCAATCACGAACCTGAACCAGCTTGCCGATGGCTTCGAGGAGCTGGCTCTCCTGATAAGGCTTGCCTAGGTAGTCATTGACCCCGATCGAACGCGCACGCTCGCGGTGTTTCTCACCGGTACGCGAGGTGATCATCACGATCGGCAGGTCCTTGAGGCGTTCGTCGTGGCGTACCAGGGTCGCCACCTCAAAGCCGTCCATGCGCGGCATTTCGATGTCCAGCAGCATGATGTCCGGATGAATATCCTGCAGGCGCGCCATGGCTTCGATTCCGTCCTTGGCCGTCACCACTTCCATACCGTGGCGTTCGAGCAGGCGGGTAGTCACCTTGCGCACCGTGATCGAATCGTCGACCACCATGACCAGCGTAGCGCGCTCATCCTGCTTCTCGGCAACACTCTGGGCGCGCTCGGCTGCGATGCGTTGCTGGGATTGCAGCGCCAACTGGGCACGGATGATCGCGAGCAGATCAAGAATCACCACCACTCGACCGTCACCCAGGATGGTCGCACCAGAAATACCCGGCACAACTGCAAACTGCTTGCCCATGCTCTTCACCACGATCTCGCGTGAGCCGGCCAGCGCGTCGACCTGAACCGCCACCGTGTGCTCGGCACCGCGTACCAGGATCACCGGCAACGGCAGGCTGTGACCGGTAAGCCGCGGCTGCTGACCGGTGACCAGCAGATCGCCGAGGTAGCGCAGATCATAGCGTTTGCCGGCATATTCGAATGGCGGCGCATCGGGCGAATAGTAGGCCTCGAGCTCGTAGCCGGACACGCGCACGATACCTTCGATGGTATTGAGCGGGATGGCATACAGGTCATCACCGGAATAGACCATCAGCGCACGGTTGACCGATACGGTGAACGGCAGGCGGATGGTGAAGGTACTGCCCTTGCCCGGCGAGGTATCCAGACTCATGCTGCCGCCGAGCTGCTTGACCTCGGAATTGACCACGTCCATGCCCACACCACGGCCGGAGATCTGGGTGATCTTGTCGGCGGTGGAGAAGCCGGCCTCGAGGATGAACTGCAATACCTCCTGGTCGGTCAGTTCCGCATCGGCATCCATCAGGCCACGCTCGATCGCCTTGCGGCGCACGGCGTCGAGGTTGATGCCGGCGCCGTCGTCAGACAGCAACAGCACGATTTCGCCACCCTGGCGCTGCAGGTCCAGAGTGATGCGACCTTCCTCGGGCTTGCCGTTGGCCTGCCGCACCTCGGGCAGTTCGATACCGTGGTCGACCGCGTTGCGCAGCATGTGCTCCAGCGGGCCGATCATGCGCTCGAGCACGCTACGGTCCATCTCGCCTTCGGCACTGCCGATATCCAGACTGACCTGCTTGCCTATCTCGCCGGCAACCTGGCGGACCACGCGGCGCAAGCGCGGCAAGAGTCGTTCGAAGGGCACCATGCGGGTGCGCATGAGGCCCTCCTGCAGTTCGGTATTGACCCGCGCCTGCTGCAACAGCAGGGTTTCGGCATCACGGCTCTTGGCCGCCAGGGTTTCCTTCAGGTCGAGCAAGTCGGACGCCGATTCGAACAGCGAACGGGACAACTGCTGCAACTGGGAATAACGGTCCATTTCCAGCGGGTCGAAGTCCTCGTAGCCCTGCTCGATCTCCTCCTGGTGGCGCGACAGAATCTGGGCCTGGGTTTCCATGTCCAGGCGGCGCAGCTGATCACGGACCCGCTCGATGGTGCTGTCGACGTCATGCAGGGTGTGCGCCAGATCGTTGACCTGCTGCTCGATCCGGCCACGGAAAATGGAAGTCTCACCGGCCAGGTTGACCAGCTCTTCGAGCAGCTTGGCCGAGACCTTGACGGTTTCCTGACCACTGATGCGCGCGCTCTGGTCATCACCAGTGTCGCCGGCGGCCATGGCCTGCTGCAGGATGCTCTTGACCGCTGCCAGCGTCTGGCGTGGTGCGGCGGGTGGCGCGGGCTGCTCCTGCGGGCTGGCGACCGGCACGGCTACAGGCTCGGGCGGCGCCATGACCGGCATCGACCAGTCGGCCGGGCCGGCTTCGACTCCGCCGCCCAGGGCGTCCAGCGAGGCATGCAAGCGCTCGAATCGGGCACCCAGCTCTTGCCTGGAAACAGCACCTGATTGCAGATCAGTCTCCAGCGTGCGGCTTTGTTCGGCCAGATCGCTCTGGTCGGCCATCCGGGCGCTGCCCTTGAGTGCCTGTACGCGACGCGTCAGCTCATCGGCTGCGCCTGGATCGGTTTCGATGCGCTCGAGCAGCTCGCGGCAGGGCGCCATGAGCTCGCGCGCCTCTTCCAGGAACATACCCAGCAGGGGATCGGCCGCGGCCATCTCGGCCGGCACTTGCGGCTCGGTCTGACTCGGCAGGTCCGCTACCGGCGGTGTGGTCTCGAGCTGCCCAGGCAGCTGCGGCGGACGATCGGGGTGGGCACGATATCCCTTGATGGCGGCAATCAGGTCCGAGCCGTCATTGATCGGTCGCCCGGCCATGACGCCCTCGACCATCACTGCCAATCCATCGTGGCAGGCATGCAGCAGATCATTGAGGCCGCTACTGGGCTGATAGCGCTGGTTGCCAAGCCCCTCGTAGAGGAACTCCAGCTCGTGGGCCAGATCGCCGATCGGCGGGATCTCGGCCATGCGCGCGCCACCCTTGAGGGTGTGCAGGTCGCGCTGCAGCGATTCCACCGCCAGGGTGTTGGCCGGATCGGCAATCCATTCCTGCAGACTGGCCGAGGCGCTGTCGATGATTTCCTGGGCTTCTTCGAGGAAGATATCCACCAGCTCGGCGTCGGTACCCGCGTCCTGCGGGTTCCAGAACGCACCCGAGGCGGCCGGTGCTGCAACAGCAGCAGCGGCCGGGGCAGCAGGGGGGATCGCAGGTTCGGGCGCGCCGGGCAGCAGGGCCCGCAGCGCGGCCATTTCTTCGGTTGCTGGCGGAATGTGCTGATGGGCGGCGACCTGATCCATCATGCCGATCAGTCGCTCGTGGCCCGCCATCAGAGCGGCGACTTCCGCCTCGCCCAGTTCGATGCGCCCGGTCATCAGGGCTTCGTGCATGTCCTCCAGTTGCTGACACAGGGCCTCGATCACCGCCAGATCGACATCAGCGGCAACCTCGCCCAGTGCGCGCAGACTCTGGCACAGCTCACGGCTGTCGATGGACGGTCCTTCACCTGCCTTCCATTCGGCCAGGGCGTCCGTCACGTCCAGCAGTTGGTCGATGCCCTCGGTGAGGAATATCGACAGCAGACCGGCATTGGCCTGACCCTGGTCAAGATCGGCGCGACTGCTGTCGCGGGCCGCGAGCCCTTGCTGCCAGACCAGATCCAGGCGCTCGATGAAGGCATCCGAGCCTTCCAGCGGCCGCTCCGGCGTGCTGTCCAGCTGCGCCACACCCGCTTCGAACAGCTGGACCGCGTCGATCAGCAAATCGACGAAACCGCGGTCGGCAGGAATCAGGTTGGCCTTGAAGTCCTTCGCCAGCTTTTCCAGTGGCGTGGCGAGCACGGCGATCGGCTGGATGCCCGCCATGTGCGCACTGCCCTTGAGCGTATGCAAAGCACGCTGCAGGGCATCGCTGACCGGCCGCGGCAGGCCCTGTTCGCACTGGGCGACATAGGCGTTGATCTGTTCGATGTGCGACTGGGTTTCGTTATGAAAGATCTCCAGCAGCATCGGATCCAGACCGTGCTCGAGCGCGACCTCCTGCAGATCCGCCGTTGCTGGCTCCTCGGGTTCGGCCGTCTCGGGCTCGGCGGGTTCGTCCGGGGTTTCCGGCAAGGGTGTATAGACGATTTCCTCGAGCGCTGGCGGCTCTTCGGGTTCCTCGACATCCGGCATCTCGTCGCTGGTTGTCGGCTCGACCTCGAACGCCTGCACAGACTGGCTTTGGTCCCCGTCTTCGACCTCTTCTGCAGTCTCTTCTGCAGTCTCGTCTTCGTCGGCGATTTCGGCTTCAGGCTCCAGCCCGCTTTCAGGCTGGATCTCGAGCTCAACCTCAGCGACCGGGAGGTCGGCAAGCCCGGTGTCTTCGACCGCCGCTTCCTCGTCAGCCTCGGGGGCTGGCTCGCTATCGTCGTCGGCGGGCTGAGCCGCCTCGCTTTGCGGGGGCTCCTCCAGAATCGCATCTTCAGCGGACTCGCCGCGGGCCAGCGCATCCGCTACCGCTGCCAGGCGCGCGACCTCGGGAAGGGCCTGCTGCCTGCTCTGCGAGAAATCCTCGACCAGTTGCGGCATGAGTGCCCGCACCGCATTGACCACATCAAAAACGGCCGGGGTCAGATCAATGCTGCGATCTATGACCCGGTTGAGCATGTTTTCCACCGACCAGGCGAGCTCCGCCATGATGCCGGCCTTGACCATGCGGCCACTGCCCTTGAGCGTATGGAAGGCGCGGCGCACCTCGGCCCGGGCCTTGTGATCATCATTGTTGGCCTGCCAGACCGGGGTATATTCGGTCAGGGTTTCCAGTACTTCGCCCGCCTCTTCGACAAAGATCTCGATCAGTTCCTCATCGAAGTCCTCGTCTTCCTCGACCGCTGCCTGTGCCGGGGCGGCGGATACAGAAGGCGCTTCGGGTGCTTCCGCAGTGGGAGGCATCTCGGGGGCGCTGGTTTCGATCTCTTCCAGTGCCGGCGGCAGATCCTGCATCTGCTGTTCGGTCTCGACCGTTTCAGACGATTCCGGGGCGGCCGGTTCGGCGATTGCAGCCTCGTCCTCGACCGCCGGCGCCTGTACGTCGTGCTCGGCGGCACTCTGCTCCGCCGTGTCACTCGGCTCGATTACCGGGCCGGCGTGTTCGGCGCCCAGGCCGTACTTGAGTTCCACCAGGCGCTCGGCAGCCACGGCGAGGATGCTGTCGCCCCGCTCGGTGTCGTCTTCGGCCAGGCGTTCCAGGTAATAGTCGACGCTGGTAATCACGTCTGCCAGGGCATCCAGTTCGGGCCAGGCAGGTACCTTTCTGGGCGTGAGCAGCTGCTCGACAACATAGCGCCGGCAATTGCCGA
The DNA here is from genome assembly GCA_016763285.1 of Pseudomonas sp. GTDB lineage: Bacteria > Pseudomonadota > Gammaproteobacteria > Pseudomonadales > Pseudomonadaceae > Halopseudomonas. The sequence continues at coordinate 1,519 of JAESUC010000268.1, read as the reverse complement.
TGATCGCTGCGCACTGCGTCAGTGGCAGCATGTCCAGACCGCCGCGCACGCTGTTGAGCAGATCGGCGACGGGCTCCAGCAGAGCATGATCCCATTGCCCGATGATGAAGGCGTTGATCGCTTCGCGGCTTTCTTCCAGCGCATTGCGCGCTTCCTGTACCACCTGGCGATGCACCAGCACCATATCCTGGGCTGCGGCCAGGCGCTGCATGTCGCTGCGCTGCCCGTCACCGGCAGACTCACTGCGCTCGCGCTCCATGCCGAGAATGCCGTGCAGGCTGGCCTCCACGTACAGCAGGCCCCCCGCCACATCCATCAGCGAGGCATCGTCGGTCACCGACTCACCGGCGGCGAGCTGGCGTACCAGCTCGGTCTGTTCCTGCAGTACCCGCCGTGGCTGGCCCAGACCCAGCATGGCCAGGGTGTCGGCAATCTGCTTCATGGCGGGAACGAGCGCCGCCAGTTCCTCGGTGCGGGCACGATCGCCGCGCACGAACAGATCCAGCTGATCCTTGACCAGCAGCAATTCCTCGCCGAGCGCTTCAACCACCGACTGCATGGCACTGCGGTCCGGACCGACCAGGCGCGAGCCGGTGGCCTGATTGGCGATGTCGTCATCGGTAAGCAGTGCCTTGAGCTGATAGCGCTGCTTGAGCGCGTCAAGACGCGGACTGCCGCCGGGGCTCTTGGCCACATAGAACAGCAGGTTGCGCAACAATTCCGGTGCCGGAGGGGTGTCCAGTGCCGCGCCGCCCTGATCGAGCAGATGACGGATTTCCCGGTCAGCCTGACGCAGCAGCTGCTTGATGGCAGCCCCTGCGTCGATGACGCCGTGCTCCACACCCTCTACCACGCCGGCGTAGGCGGCCCACAGGTCCGCGTGGGCCGATCCCTGACACAGCGCCTGCAGGCGGGCGAAGACCTTGCCGAGCTGACGCGCGTTGGTCTCGATATTCTGATTGCGAATGATGCCCGCATGGGCAATCTGCATTGCCTGGCGCAGCTTGCGCAGCTGCCTGACGGTGTCTTCGTCGCCCAGGTTGCCGGTGCGCTCGGCGCCCTCCGAGGGACTGCCGGTATCAACGTCCGGGGTAAACAGGGCGTTCTCGGACAGCAGGTTTTCACCGCGGGCGGTGCGCATGTCGTTGAGCAGCGGCAAGAGCACCAGCGGCAGATCACGACGGCCGGACTGGACGCGGTCCAGATAGGTGGGCAGTTGCAGTATGGCCTGCATCAACACGTCGAGGCCTTCGCTCTCACGGCTGGTGGCTCCGTGCATCAACGCCTGGGCAAGCTTCTCCATTTCCTCGGCGAGCAGAGCCGCGCCGTAGAATTCGACCATCTGAAGTGTGCCGTGAACCTGGTGAATATAGGTCAGGCAGAAACGCAACCGGGTTGAATCCCCGGGATTCTCGACAAAGGCTTCAAGGGCCTGACGCGCCTGATTCAGCGTCTCGGAAATCTCCCCTTTTACCCAGTCGAGGGCGACATAATCATGCCGATCACCCATAGTCACTCC
>JAESUC010000267.1 GCA_016763285.1 Pseudomonas sp. | reverse complement strand
TGCAAATGCAGAAAAGGCTGGCCTGTCGACAATGGCCCCGGATAAAGGCGCCCGGTCAGTTTTTGTTCGTAGATCTGCGCAATCTGCTGGCTGATGAATACCGAATGACAACCTCCGTCGTACACGCCCGCCGGGCGCAGCACCACTATCGGTATGTCTCCCGCCTCTTCCTTAATTATCTTCTCGGTTAGCACCTTCGATTCCCGATAGGGCAGCTTCGGATCTAACGGGCTGCTTTCATTGATCGGCGTGCCCGGTTGGGTGGGTGCATGCACCAGCATCGTGCTGATAAAAACAAACTGTTCAACTTCAAATGCCTTCAGGCATTTCAAGAGATTGCGCGTGCCCTCAAGCGTTACCGCCTCATAAGCGGGATTGGGTTCGCCGGTGAGATCGAAGTACGAAGCGAGATGTATAACCGATGCAATACGAGATCCATAGAACAACCGTATGTGATCAAACGCCGCCTCCAGGCTGGCCGGTTCAGTCAGATCGATACAGATGCATTCTGCTTCTTTGGGCGGGTGAGGCGGGCTTTCTCTATCGAAGCCAAGCATACGAAAGTGTGGAGCCAGCCGCTCCACGACGGAAGAGCCTATATAACCGCTGCTCCCGGTTACGATGACGATTTCAACATCACGTCGATTTTCGGACATCTCAGCCCCCGAGTCGATTGTGTTCACTTGCGGAAGTATAGTGGTCATGTGACGCTGGACGGTGGTGCAAGTTTTTCTCATTTTCTTGCCGGGGCCACCCCCCATTGTGGATATGTGTTCACAGCCAGTTGTAGCGCTTCATTGAGTAATCGCTGCTGTCGCGCTGTGCTTCGCTAAACGTGGTGAAGCCGGTGATGGGTCAAGCTTCGGAACAGCTGCGCTATGGGCGCGCTGTTCCAGCAGTTACTCCTCCGTCTCAAGCTCTGTCTCATGCGGTAGCGCCACAATCGCTGACTGCATCCAGCTGACATACTGGCTACCTTGGTCCGAATAGAACATTACATCCTGCTATCGACCTCGCTGCTCATAAGCCATATCCAATACCCTTGTGACGAGGCCTGCGTTGGGTCGACTCGACAGTGCCCACCCTCCCGTGCGACAGCTGAGCAGACTCAGAACGACCGCAAGTTGACACCAATCTGCTTGAGCCTAGACATAATTAACGGCCCCGCACAGACCTGGTTAATGGTATGACGACAAATCTACCCCCATTTTGGTCTCCGTGATCAGCACACCCCTCCGTCGCTGTCAGGACGTCTATCAAGGTGCATCGCACTCATACCAGCCCAGATAGCCGACGTTCAATCCTTGCTGCAGCGAGAAATGCAATTCCGCGGTTACTTGCTTCCCTGTTTTCACCTTTTCCGGCTCATCCGACACCATGCGCATTGTCATCCCATCCGCTGTGAACGAGAGGCCTTCTTGTAAATTCTCATAGCTCGGCTTCCGGTCGGACGAAAGCTGCACCAAGCGGCCATGGATCTTGGTTACGGCCTGCGATCCTTCCCCTTGGTCTGAATGGCCAATAGCAAGTATGGGTGGGCTTTCTGCGGTATATCGAAACGCACACTGCGGCACATTACCCAAGACCTTCACAATCTCAGCTGTCTGCAATGTTTGAGGGTCGATAGTAGCAATGTCAGGCGAACTGACAGCGTCCTGGGCACTGGCCAGCTCAGGCAATGGCTTTTGCATCATCGGGTTTTCCATCCCCTCTCCGGGGGCTGGATCGGCGCAACCAGTGAGCACGGCAGCAATCAACATCGCTACCAGTAGCAGTAAGTGTCGAATGAGGTGTTGTGAACGGATCAGCATCAGTCAGCCCTCTCCAAGTCGCGAATAAGATATTTCATCTCGGAAATTTCCCGGCGTTGCGCGTCGATAATTTCATCCGCCAGCTTACGCACCCGAGGATCGGAAATCTGTGCGCGCTCACTGGTCATGATTGCGATCGAGTGGTGCGGAATCATCGCTTTCATATACTCTGCGTCGCCTACGGTTGCTTGACTCCGGACTAGCCATAGGGCAGCGACAAAAAGCACAGCACTACCGGCAAATATCCCAATGTTCATCATCTTTTTCTGATACATATTGAGCATGAAGCTAAGCATTACCACCGCCATGACAGCACCCATGACGAGCGCCATCCAGGCTCGGGTTTCGCTCCACAACACATGCTCAAACGCATAGGTGTTGAGATACATCACGCCATACATAACGATCGTTGAGGTGGCGATCATTGCTGCAAAGCGCCAGTAAGACATGTTCATAGAATCCTCCTTCAGTTGCCGTGTCCTGATGAATCTCCAAAGCTCGCATAAGTGCCCTGCGTCATGCCGGGTAAACGTTTGACGAATGCCGCGATTTCCCATAGCTGATCATCGCTGTGGGTTGGCCCGAAAGCAGGCATCCCGCTCATCCGCACTCCGTGCTTCACTAGCCAATACACTTCATTTGCTTTCCACTTCGAGGCTACCTCTGGAAGATGAGGCGGCTGTGGCAACATTCCTTTGGCCCACTCGCTTTTCTTCACGCCAGGTCCGCCGTGACAGTGCGCGCACATCGCCTTATAGCGTTTCGCACCGGAAGCGACCATCGCTTCAGTCAAGGCAGGAGACTCAACGTACTCGGCCCTTCCGGCGACAGAACTTCTCATCGTCGTCTCGAGAGTCCAGCGTACGATTGGCTGGTGATCCTGCGTCGCCGCGACGTTATAAGCCCCGGTATAAGCAACACCGAGCACGACAATAATTGCTATCAGGATAGTAAGAGCTACCCCAATGGCTCCAGCTGCTGCGAGTTGGCTGAATTTCGAGTGCATGTGTTTGCCCTCACTTCGCTGGTTTGAACTACTACATGCTGACTCGGATGACAGGATGAAGTTTCATATTCCCTGCGGAGCTTACGAAAATGTAATCTTCCTTCATACCGAAATTGCCGGGTTCATCGTTATCAAGCAAAAAGCCCCTGGACCGGGACGTTTTCAATGTCAGTTATGTAATCGTGGGCAGAGGGCCCTGGAAACAGCGAGCAGCGACGGGAAGCAACGAAGCCAACTTAAGGCGGTCGACGGGTGCACTGTGAATCCTCCCTAGCTTCGTAGACACCTCCAGGCCTGGGGCTAGACGGCTTCCGGCTTCAGTTGCTCACTACAGATCGAAGAAATTAGTTTGTGTGGCGCCCAATAGCTATTGGGGTTTCCGGTGCAAAGCTATTTCGATTTTCAAGCCACCCAAGGGACTGTGCGAAAAATGTGTTTGTCCTCTATAGCGACCAACTATATCGCAAACGATTGCTAGTCCCAGGCCATGTCCGGGCGTCTGCTCATCCAGTCTCAATCCTCGTTTGCCTAAGCCACTTACAGCCTCTGGTGCAACACCGGCGCCGTCGTCAGCCACGACGATCAGCATTTGGTCACTGTCCTGGCTGAGGGATAGGTCGACAAAAGATGATGACCATTTGCCGGCATTGTCCAAAAGATTACCGAGGATTTCGCTCAAATCGTGCTCTTCAATCGGCCAGCGTTGCTCCTGCGTCATGTCCGTGGATAACTCGAACGACTTGTCGGGATGCAAACGGCCTAACATCCATAAAAGATCTCTTGCCTGTTTCACTGGAAAAGCGCTTTTCCCGACCTGGGGTCCAGCAAAGCGGCTACGCCGCATCTCTGCCTCCAATTGCTTGTCGATATCGCCAAGTCGCGATCCCATTTCGCGCCTCAAGTCATCGCCCAGCGGGCGGGTAGTGTCTTCCAGAATCTGCCGGACCGCCGCAATCGGCGTCTTGACGCTGTGAGACAGATTAGCGAGCGCATCCCGCGAGCGCTCCAGGCGCCGGTCGAGAAAATCAAGCAATTCATTGAGCTGTTCAACCAGAGGCCGTAGCTCCTCTGGCGCTTTTACGTGTATTCGCGATATCTCTCCCTCTTGTAGTTTTTTCAGGGAAGACTGCAGTGATATAACCGGTCGCATAGACAGGGTAATACCAATCCAGATAACGCTCACAAGCAATACAATCAACATAAAGGAAACAATCGCCGTCCAGGCATGCAGCTCTGCCTGGCTGGCCTCAAGCGCTGCCATGTCTTCGGAAACGATAATTACCATAGGCTGCCCATTCACTACGAATGATTTTCGAAAGGCAATTGCATCGGAGGGCGCGTCGGCTGCGGTGTTATTGCGGACTCTTATGGCGCCTTGATGATCTGATTGCAGCAAGGGGTCCAACAACACTTCCCAGTTGCTTGGTGAAATAATGGTCTGGCTGGGTGACTGGATGGCGAAGGCATGGTGAAAAACTTCTTGGAAATAATCGCCTGTACGCAATGTGTCAATCTCGCCATCGGAGTGGCGAATTTGCAGCTCTAGAAAGGCCACTTCATCTTGAAGCCGACTTTCTACAAAGTCCCAGGACATTCTTTCGAGCAGGATGCCGTGGACAAGCCAGGCAGTTGCCATTAACGCGATACCCGAAGGTAACAATAGCGCCAGTAGCGTTCCCTTGACCGACGTTGGTTTTTTAAACAACATCATCGAATAAATATCCCTGACCGCGTCGTGTCGCGATGGTATTGGCCCCCACTAGTTTTCTGAGGCGGCGTATGTACGCCTCGATTATATTGTCGTTTGGGCTCTCGCTCAGGTTGTAGAGCTGCTCCATGAGTTGTTCCTTAGAAAAAACCTGACCAGGCCGGCTCATCAGACAACGAAGCAGGCGAAATTCGGTACTGGTCAGGGAATGCTCTGAACCGTCTTGGATTTTCAGGCTCTGCCGATTTTCGTCCAGTTCAAAGCCTCCCGCTTTCACCGACGTGTGAACTCGTCCCTCACTTCGGCGCACGATAGCATTAAGCCGTGCCACCAGCTCTTCCGTTCGGAATGGCTTGGTCAGATAATCATCGGCCCCCGCTTTCAGGCCATTTACCTTGTCTTTCCAATCCCCGCGCGCCGTCAGGATCAGCACCGGAAAACCAGCGTTGCTTGAGCGCCAGTTGCGGAGCACATCTAGACCGTTGCCATCCGGCAGTCCCAGATCCAGAACGCCTACCCTATAGTCTTCCTGCACACCCAGAAGGATCGCTTCTCTGGCGGTTTGCGTCCTGTCCACGGTAAAACCCGCCTTCTCAAGTTGGCTGGTAAGTCCTTCGGCTAACAAGCTGTCATCCTCTACCAGCAGTAATCTCATCAGTTGTTTCCTCCGCTATGTGCGCACAGTCGATTGAGTGTCGCTAATTAACCTGAACTCTGCCTGAATAGAAAATAGCTGGATATTTTCAGAAAGGATTCAGGTTGATGGACGATGATCATCATCAGTTCGGACGCACATGCTCGCAAACAGCGAGCCCGCGGCCCCATGTGGGGCCAGATAACAGGAGAGGCTTAGATGAGCTTATCAAGATTTGCAGTAGCAGCAATGGCTATGTCGGTTTCGGTTCTGGCGTTGGGCGCTGGCGCTCACGATGGTGGGCATGGTGAAGGTGTGAATATCGGCGAGCCAGGCAGCGTTTCTGACGCAAATCGCACCATCAATGTTGCCATGTATGACAACTATTACGAGCCTGAATCTATTGAAGTCAAGCCGGGTGAAACCGTGCGCTTTGTGATTGAAAACAAGGGTAGCCTGGTCCACGAATTCAATATTGGCACGGCATCTATGCATGAGGCTCACCAGGCGGAAATGATGATGATGGTTGAGCACGGGGTCATCCAGGGCGGCAAGTTGAACAAAGAGATGGCGGGGATGGATCACAGCATGATGGATATGGATATGGGCAAAGGCCACTCCATGAAGCATGACGATCCCAATAGCGTGCTGCTGGAGCCGGGTGAGAACAAGGAAATTATTTGGAAATTTGCAGAGAAAGGCGCCATCGAGTTTGCCTGTAACGTTCCCGGCCACTACCAGGCGGGCATGTACGGCGATGTAAACTTTAATTGATCGCTTTTCTGGCCCGATACATGCCCGGCATGTTGCATGTCGGATAGAACTCTATGCATTCAAGCAGTTGGGAGAAGTGATCCATGAAAACAATTCTTTTAGTAGGCGCATTGGGCCTGCTCCTGCCGGCTATTGGTCTGGCGGGTGAATACAGCCTGACTGTCGATCGAGTAAAGATCGATACCGGCGACTTCGTTAAAGAAGGCATTGGTTACAATGGTAAGTCCCCAGGGCCGGTTATGCGGTTCAAGGAAGGTGAAGAGGTTTCCATCAAGGTGACTAACAATCTGGATGAGATGACCTCTATTCACTGGCATGGTTTGATTCTGCCGTACAAACAAGATGGCGTTCCGGGGATCAGTTTTGCGGGTATCAAGCCGAGGGAGACTTTCACCTATAAGTTTCCTATCACTCAGTCGGGGACCTACTGGTTTCACAGTCACTCTGGTTTCCAGGAACCCGATGGCGCCTACGGAGCCATTGTTATCGAGCCTAAGGGGCGCGAACCCTTTCGATATGACCGCGACTACGTGGTGCAGTTAACCGACAAGCATCCGCACACTGGCGACCGGATCATGCGCAATCTCAAAATGATGCCGGATTACTACAACCGCGAGCAGCAAACGGTTGGGGAGTTTTTTTCCGACACGTCTGAAAATGGGCTTATGAAGACGCTGAAAGATCGCCTGGCGTGGGGCGATATGCGCATGATGAAAACGGATGTCGAAGACCTGCAGGGCTTTACAGGCCTCATAAACGGTCAGGGCCCTGAGCAGAACTGGACTGGTATTTTCGAGCCAGGTGAGCGAATCCGGCTGCGCTTTATCAACTCCTCTGCGATGACGTACTTTGATATCCGTATTCCCGGATTGGAAATGACAGTTGTTCAGGCGGACGGCAACAACGTTCAGCCCGTAAGCGTCGAGGAATTTCGTATTGGCGTTGCGGAAACCTTCGATGTGATTGTTCGACCCAAGGACGCTCAGGCATACACAATTTTTGCTGAATCCATGGGACGTTCAGGCTATGCCAGGGGCACCCTTGCGACTGAAGCCGGCATGGTAGCCGAGGTGCCAGAGTTGCGTGAAGCTGCCCGACTGACCATGGCTGACATGGGCAGCATGGAAGGTATGGATCATTCCAAGATGGCCGGTATGGAGGGTATGGGCCACGGCGACATGGCTGGGATGAAAGGGATGGACCATTCCAAAATGGCCGGTATGGAGGGTATGGACCACGGCGACATGACCGGGATGAAAGGGATGGACCGTTCCAAAATGGCCGGTATGGAGGGTATGGATCATTCCAAGATGGATCAGGGGGCAGCGATGGCTGACGCGGGTGCCAGCGATCCCTTCTACGCTCAGGGCAGTGGCCTAATTCCAACGGCAGCCAATGGTGGCAAGTTCCTCTCCTATGCAGACCTGAAAGCTCAGAAACCACTCTTTGAGGAACGTGAGGCCACCCGGGAAATTGAACTGCGTCTTACCGGGAACATGGAACGCTATATCTGGAGCATTAACGGCATCAAGTATGAGGATGCTGATCCCATTCGGCTGCAGTACGGTGAAAGAGTCCGTTTCAAATTCGTGAACGAAACAATGATGACTCATCCGATGCACCTGCATGGCATGTGGTCCATTCTGGACGTAGGCGCTGGCCAGTTAAACCCTGTCAAGCATACGATCAGCGTCCAACCAGGCACCACCGTTTATATGGAAACCGAGGTAGATGCGCCTGGGCAGTGGGCATTCCATTGTCATCTGTCCTATCACGCTGCGGCGGGCATGTTCCGCAAAATTATTGTTGAAGGCGGACCTGAGACTCCAACGGCAGCCGTGAGCGAGCAACCGGTCAAACTGGGAGGTGGGGCATGAGATTTTCTAAGTCTTTTGCGATAACAACCCTTGCCTGCCTGGTAATGATGCCTGCCCTGGGTCTTGCCCAGGAGCGAAGGCAAGATACAACAGCCCGTAAGGAGCCTTTAAAGATCTGGGGTGCTCAATTCGAAGAGTTTGAGTACCGCTACAGTGATGACGACGAAGAGCTGGCTACGTGGAATGGAGACTTTTTCTACGGTACAGATGAACTGAAATTCCGCTGGCTCACCAGCGGTGAGTACGCTATCGAAGAGCGAGCTTATGAAGGGCTCGAAAATCAGATAGTTGGCCAGGTGCCCATTTCCACGTTTTTTGATGCTAAAGCGGGAATACGGTTCGACACTCCGGAGGGTCCAGACCGCACATATGCAGTTTTGGGTGTTGCAGGTCTGGCGCCCCAGTGGTTTGAGATAGATGCAAACTTCTACTTGAGCAAGGACGGCGACACCTCCGCTGAACTGGATGCCGAGTACGAGCTTTTGCTGACTAATTACTGGATCCTGGCAGCCGCCTTGGACGCGACCGTGGCGTTCAGCGAGGACAGCGAGATAGGTGTAGGCAAAGGTCTGGTATCGACCGAAATGGGGTTACGCCTGAGGTATGACCTGGTAGATCGCTCATTCTCTCCCTATATCGGCGTCGTGCATGAGCGCAAATATGGAGACACTGCGGACTTTGCCAGAGCCGATGGGGCTGGCACCGAGCAATGGTTCGCCGTCATCGGAGCTAGACTGTCCTTTTGAGGGTCTGACCTGCTATTGAGCCAGCGCGGCCCGAGTTTAAAAGCGTCGGGTCGCTTGCTGGATATCTTGTTTACAAAGATTCAACAGGAGGCGGCATGGGCAAGGAGCAGGATAGAACCACGCACTATAACGAGGGTAGCCTGACACTCGCGGGCACTGTCATGTTGGGCACTGGCGTCATGATTGGCGCTGGTATTTTTGCACTTACAGGTCAAATGGCCGAGATGACAGGCGCGCTTTTTCCGCTGGCCTTCCTGGCTGCGGCTGTCATCGTGTCTTTCAGTTCGTACTCCTACATCAAAATTTCCAATGCCTATCCGTCCGCTGGCGGTATCGGCATGTATCTGCACAAGGCATACGGTGATCGGCTACCGACCGTATTTCATGCCTTGCTGATGTATTTCTCGATGGTGATCGCTCAGAGTTTTCTCGCCCGTACATTTGGCTCCTATACGATGCAGTTGTTTGGCGGCGATGAGAGTGGACTTATGGTGCCGATTCTCGGGGTATCACTGATCCTGACAGCGTTCGTGATTAATTTGCTGGGCAACCAGATGGTCCAGGGAGTTGCATCTGTGATTGGTGTGTTAAAGATCACCGGTATTTTGATCATCGGCGTGGTAGGTGTCTGGTTGGCAGATAGTCTTGCGGTCGACTTTTCCAGCACGGGTGAGACCGGAGTCGCTGGCAACTTCTTGGGTGCAACTGCGCTGGGCATACTGGCGTTCAAAGGTTTCACCACCATTACTAACAGCGGGTCCGAGGTGAAACACCCGCGTCGCAATGTGGGCCGTGCCATCATCGTTTCCATTGCCGCCTGCGTGGTGATCTATACCCTGGTTGGCTTCGCTGTCGCCAGCAACCTCACGCTCGCCGAGATTATCGAAACCCGGGACTACTCCTTGGCTGCCGCAGCTCGCCCGGTACTGGGTGAGTACGGAGTATGGTTTACCGTGGCAATCGCCATGATGGCAACAGCCGGCGGCATCCTCGCCAGTATCTTCGCCGTATCGCGCATGCTCGCCATGTTGACCGAAATGAAACTGGTACCGCATAGCCACTTCGGAATGTCGGGCAGCATTCAAAAACACACCCTCGTTTACACGGTAGTGCTGGGCCTGATCCTGACCGCCTTCTTTGATCTTTCCCGGATTGCGGCCCTCGGGATTATCTTCTACCTGATTATGGACATCGCCATTCATTGGGGGGTGTTGCG
>JAESUC010000266.1 GCA_016763285.1 Pseudomonas sp. | reverse complement strand
TCGATCGGCGACGCGATCACCCACAGCCTGCTGTTGCGGCATCGCCAGAACCCCCTTTACCGGGAATTGCTCGACGCTCTCGACGACCAGCGCGAACCGGTAGCCGAAGCGTATTGCCGGCCTTTTACCCGGGGCTTGTACGGTGTCACCGAGATGCTGGTGGAAGGGTTTCTGGAACTGGTCAGCGCCGGCATCATGAGCCGCGAGGTAGAGGGTGCGGTAGTGCACGCCGGCTTCTTTGTCGGCAGTCCGACCTTCTATCAGCGGCTGGACGACATGCCCGCCGAGACGCGTCGCACGATCGCGATGATGCCTGTCTCCTACACCAACGAGCTGTACGGAGACGAAGCGGGCAAGCGCGAGGCGCGCAAGGCCGCCCGGTTCGTCAACAGCGCGATGTTGGTGACTCTGGGTGGAGCGGTGGTGTCCGACGGTCTGGCTGACTACCAGGTGGTCAGTGGGGTCGGCGGTCAATACAACTTCATCGCCCAGGCCTTCGCCCTGGAAGGCGGGCAATCCATTATCACGCTGCCGAGCACGCGTACCCGCAAGGGCAAACGGCAGTCGAACATTGTCTGGGATTATCCGCACATCACCGTTCCGCGGCATCTGCGCGATGTCGTCGTGACCGAGTACGGGGCTGCGCACCTGCGCGGCAAGACCGACGCGCAGGTGATAGCTGCGTTGCTCGGCATCACCGACTCGGCTTTCCAGCCACAGCTGCTGGAGAAAGCAAAAGCCGCAGGCAAGTTACCTGCGGCCTACGAGATCCCGCCTGATCGGCGCAACAATACGCCCAAGCGGATAGAGCAGGCACTGCGCCCGGCAGGAGACGCCGGCGAGTTGCCCAGTTTCCCGCTGGGCAGCGGGCTGACACCCGAGGAAGAGCATCTGGCAATAGCACTGTCGAGCCTGTCACCACTCGCCGGGAACATGAGCGCGCTTGTGCCCATCATATTTGCAGGACTGAAGCGCAAACCAGGCCCAATGACTCGGGCCTGTCTGCAACGCATGCAACTCGGGCAGCCCTACGGACTTAAGGAACGGCTCTATCGCGCATTGTTGATTGGCGCGCTGGAGAAAGGGCAAGCTGGAAGCTGAAAACCAGCTCAAAAGCTGGTCCCATGCGGCTTCCAGCTTGTGGCTTGCCGCTTGCCACTTGCCCGTCAGCCGTACCACTGCAGCGGCTGCACGCCCTGACCCGCCAGCTCGGGATAGTCGTCGTAAATCTCCAGCGGGCTGATGTTCTTGCGTGCGCCAAGAAACTCCGGACGCCGTGACCGGGCTGCATAGGGTTCGTTCAACTGGTTTTCCACGCTGTTGTAGACGAAGAACAGATTCGAGCGCGGCCAGGGCGACATGTTGCTGTTGGAGGCATGCAATACGTTGCACTCAAACAACAGCAGCGAGCCTGCCGGCCCCTTGGGCGCCTGGATGCCGCCGCGCTGGGCCAGCTTGGCCAGCACGTCCTGACTGGGCACCCCGGTCTCCTGCATCTTCAGCGAACTCTGCCAGTTGGTATCCGGCGTCTCGCCCACACAGGGGACGAAGTGGTGGTGCGAGCCGGGGATGATCATCAACGGCCCGTTGAATTCGTTGTTGTCGGTCAGCATCAGCGAGGCGCTGACCGCACGCATGCGCGGCATGCCGTCTTCGGCATGCCAGGTCTCGAAGTCCGAGTGCCAGTCGAAACCGCTGCCCTGGAATCCGAATTTGTCGTTGATCCGCGACTGGTGGATATACACCTCGCTGCCCAGCAGCTGGCGAACCATACCCAGCAGGCGCGGATCGCGGGTCAGACGGCTGAACTTTTCGGACAATTCATGCATGCCGAACACTGAGCGAATCGCGCCGCTGGCCGGATCGGAGATGACCTGCTCGGACTTCATCAGCTCCGGATCGGCAGCCATATCGTTCAGCTCTTGGAAGAAGGGCTGCATGCTTTCTTCAGAGAAGAAGCCCTCGAACCAGAGAAAACCGTCACGCTCATAGCGTGACAGGGACACTTCGTCGAGCGGCCCGTTCCAGCGGTGCTGGTTGCGCGAGTGCACTACCGGATCGCGGCGGGGCACCATGGGTTGGGCTTCTTTCAGGCGGGATGGGTATAAATCCAATGGTTGGGTCATGCTGTTCACGCGGTAACCTCCTGGGGTTATCTGTCTTTGTCATGGCACGGTCCTGGCGCGGCCCGCTGGAGATTCCCTGCATATTCTGCAAATCAGCTACGTGATGACGAGTTCTCACCCTCTACTCTGGAAGGAAGCCGAAACTTCTGTCATGCGGTTGAGCTGACCAGATTGCGGACACCAGACGAGATTGGTGTCTCCGGCCAGAACGACATGGGCATATCAAATGAACCCGTGCCGTAGGATATGCGACTGAAAAAACTGATAAAAGTTTTGTCTGTCTGCTCCGCTTCGCGTCGCCCGCTCTGGCATGCACCTATGCCGACAAGGACGGGCGCGCTGTTTGGTCCGTATGACGCTCCGGGGATATTTCCCGCAACCTTTGCGAACTGTCAGGCGATTTACATCGTCTATATTCAAAGGAGTACCAGAAACTTGAGCGGACCGCTCCGCCGCCCCATGCAGGGACGTGCTCTGTATTCGCGAGTCTCTACGGAGCTGCCAGGAGGATTTATGAGTACCATCATCGCAGGACGTTTCGATACGCAGGAAAAAGCACAGGAGGCATGTGCCTCCTTGCAGGACGCCGGTTTTGGCCAGGATGCGATCTCGCTGTTTTTCGTCAATCCCCATGGCCAGCACGACATCTATCCCATCGGCGGCGATGAACCAGCCTCCCCCGGCTCGGAGGACTCCGGTCGCGGCGCCCTCGCCGGCGGCGGTATCGGCGCTGCGGCAGGGGTCGCCGTGGGCATCGCCGCCGCCCCGGTGGTTGGCCCTGTGGGTGCCGTGGTAGGCGCCGGGATTGGTGCCTATACCGGCTCGCTGGTCGGCGCCATGAAAAAGACCGACAAGGAATCGGAGGTCGACGAACTGGCCGACGAAACACCCTTGAAGGAAGAGCAACTGACCGAGCGTCAGGCCGGCATGCACGTGGCCGTGAAGGTCACCGGCGATAACCGCCAGGAAGCCGTCACGGTGCTGCGCGGGCATGGCGCCCAGGAGCTCGAAGAAGCGCAGGGCGAGCTGCAGAACGGCGAGTGGGTCAATTTTGATCCCCGCGAGGCGGTCAAGCTGCTGCCCGAAGACCAGCACTGAGAGCCGCGCTGGCAGCTGCTGCCTGCCCTGCCCCGGACTGCTGAGCCGGGCGCTGGTCAGGGTATACTGCGGCAATGAGACTAGACCGCCTGATCAGCAATCACCCGCAGTACAGCCACCGCGCGGCGCGCCAACTGATTGCCTGTGGCCGCGTCGAGGTCAATGGCGAAATCGTGCGCGACACCCAGGCGGTGGTCGACCGGTTTGCTGCGGTGAGTATCGACTCGATACCCCTGCGCAGCGGCTACCCTTCGCTGTATCTCATGTTGCACAAACCTGTGGGCTACCTCAGCGCGACCAGCGATCCAGCTCACCCGACCGTACTCGACCTGATCGATTCCGCCCTGCACGAGCGGCTGCACATTGGCGGGCGTCTGGATCGCAACAGTTCCGGGCTCCTGCTGCTGACTAACGACGGGCTATGGTCGCGGCGGCTCACCGAGCCGCGCATCAAGATCCCCAAGGTCTATCACGTGACCACGGCCGAGCCGATTGCCGCCATCGCTGCCGAGCGATTCGCCTCCGGCATCCACTTTGCGTTCGAGGGCCTGACCACCTCTCCGGCGCAATTGCAGCTGCTGGCGACACATATGGCACGCGTCACCATCTACGAGGGACGCTATCATCAGATCAAGCGCATGTTCCACGCCGTGGGCAACCGCGTGGTCTCCCTGCATAGGGAGCGTATGGGCGATATCGTCCTTGACCCCGAGCTGGCGCCCGGCGATTACCGGCTGCTGACCCGGTCGGAAATGCTGTCGGTGTAAACACCCCGTTCAGCCTGTCGTTGCAGATCCGGAGCAAGACGTATGGAATGGATACAGATGGTCCGCGAAGTATGGGTCCGCAGCGGTCTGGACGCCCTGCTGGAGGCCTTGCCTCCCTGGCTGGCGATGGACGAGCGGCAACTGGTCTTCATGCTCGCCACTCCGGTATTCATCGGCGTCTTTGCCTGGGAATACCTGAAGATCCGCCACGACCCCCGTCTGGTCAACGGCGCGGAGTCGGTACGCAATTTCATGCTTGGCGCGGGGTATCAGACAACCGAGCTGCTGTTCGCCGGCCTGATAGCCTTTCCGGTATACGCCCTGGCCTACCACCACCGGCTCTGGGATATCCCGCTCACCCCGTTGACGGCGGTCGCGCTCTGGGTGCTGACCGACCTCTGCTTCTACTGGATGCATCGCGCCTCACACCGTGTCCGCTGGTTCTGGGCCGCGCATGTGACGCATCATTCCTCCGAGCGCATGAATTTCTCCACGGCCATGCGCCAGAACGCCACCAACATATTCAACGGTGGCTGGCTGTTCTACGTCCCCCTGGCCCTGATCGGCTTCAACCCGGTGTGGATCGGCGTGTGCTACGCCCTGTCGCTGGTCTACCAGTTTTTCATTCACACCACGCTGGTCGGCCGGCTGCACCCGGCCATCGAGTACCTGTTCAATACGCCCAACCACCATCGGGTCCATCATGGACGCAATCCCGCGTATATCGATACCAACTACGGTGGCGTGTTCATCATCTTCGATCGCCTGTTTGGCACTTTCACCCAGGAGCGCGCCGACCAGCCCATCGAGTACGGCATTACCCGCCCGGTCGGCGGCAACGGACTGCTGCTCAGTTGGCTGCACGAATACCGGGACATGTTCCGCGACATGGCCCGCAGCGGGCCGCTGCTCCAGCGGCTCAGACATCTGTGGATGCCGCCTGACTGGGAGCGGGACAAGCCCGCACCGGCGCCGGTAGCCGGGGGTCGCAACGACGGGAACGGCGGCGAGCAATCGCTGCGCGACCGGGGGGAGTCGGCCGGCAACTAGCCGCGCGGGATGGCGTAGGTTCCGCTCGCATGGGCTACCGGTTCATCGGTACCCTCGGAGTAGATCGATACCTCCCCGATTGCCAGAGTCCTGCCTACCTTCAGCAGGGTGCAGATACCGAGAATATCCCGACCCGCAGCGGGCTTGCGCAGAAAGTTGATATTCAGATTGGTCGTCACCGCCAGCGGCACAATGCCGATGCTGCCCAGTATCGCCGCGTATAACGCCACATCGGCGGTCGCCATCATCACCGGACCGGAAACTGTTCCGCCTGGTCGCAGTTCAGCCACTCCGACGCTGTGGCGTACCCTGGCCGTCCCTTCACCCAGCGCCTCGACCAGGACTTTGGCCTGGGGAAATTCGGCACGAAAAAAAGCATTGAGCTGGTCAACCGTGGGCTTGCTGATCATGCATCACTCCGTGTTTGTTATTCCAGGAGCCTCAGCATGCCTCCAGCGGCCACGACTCGCCATCCATGACGCTGCCCGTGGCACTTCCAGCCGCCAGGCTGACCACTTCAACCTGTAAAGCCCGCCCTGGGCAACCGGCTCTGCCAGCCTGTCGGGTTTACCACTGGCTACAGTCGACCTCAGCCGCATCGGGCACCTGGGCCAGCGGCTCGAATCCCAGGGCGCGCGCCTGCTGTAAATGCTGTGGCGCAATCTGGAACAGGCCGATCTTGCCATCGGGCGAGCCGCACATGGCGGTGTACATTCTGCCATCGGTGCCACAGGCGGCGTCAGTGAACGGAATCTCGGCCGCTTCCAGCTGCTGCTGCATCTGCGCGAGACTCAGCCCGTCGTCCTGACACTGCGTGGAGCCAGCGTCCTGATAGATTCCGATCTGACCGTCCACCGATGTCGGTCCGGCCTCGGTACAGCCTGTGAGCGCCAGCAGGCAGCCGGCAACAACGATCCGCATATGCATTGTTAGTTTTCTCCGGGACGTCACATTCATTGGGTGCAGGTAATTTGTAACACATGGCGGCGTCTTTTATCCCGGGCATCCCTTAAGCTCGAGATCAGGCGCCACACCATTCCGGCTTTCCGGCGCCAGGCACAGGAGCCCGATGCCATGTTCGGTCTGTTCAAGCAGGACCCCGTAAAAAAGTTGCGCAAGGAATACAACGCCAAGCTGGAGGCCGCCATGAACGCCCAGCGCAACGGTGATATCCGCACCTACTCGACACTGACGCAGGAAGCCGATGCCCTCTGGCGCCAGCTCGAGCCCCTGGAAAAGGCTGGCCGCTGATATCAGCCTAGCTGCCCCCGGCGAAATAGTCCCAGAGGTAGACGCAGGCAAATCCCAGATAGAACAGCCCGGCCAACGCCATCGACAGGGTAATGAACCAGCCCGGTCTCAGCGCGACAGGCAACCGGGTGCGGTTGACGTACAGCGCAATGAAGGCGATGAACGGGGTATGGGCTGCAGCAATGATCCCCGACGCGGACATCACCTTCACCGGATCGCTGAACAGGGCGATGATGATGATCGGGATCAGCCCGGTCACGGTGGCCACGAACAGACGCTTGACGTTGCGCCGCTCGCGCATCTGCCAGCCGGTGATCTTCTGCAGGGCATCCAGCGCCCCAAGCATCACACCCGGCCGCTCGGCATCCCGTTTGTGCCGGGTGAGAATGATGGTCATATCGGCGAAACTGCGTCCCCAGCCATCCTGGTTGGCCAACACGCTGCCACCCAGCGCAATCATGATCGAACCCAGCAGCAGGTACTTGCCTGCAGTGCCCCACACCTCCGAGAACAGCCGGGTCAGATCCACGGCCACGTCGCTGCCCTCCGGCAGTATGCCCTTGGGCGCCAGCAGTTCCGCACCGAGCACCATGAACGCGAAGATGACCACCAGGCCGCCCACCACCCCCAGGGTCGCTGCGCCAGTCACCACCCGGATCCAGGCGCGTGCCCGGGCGATGTACTCCTCGCCGGTACCCGGCTCGAGTTCGGTCTTGTGCTCGGCCTCCCGGGCGTCCTCCGGCAGCGGCTCCTCGCGGTCGCGGCTGAGCAGCCCCCCACCGAAGCCTCGCATCGCGGTCCAGTAGCCGAACCAGACGATGCCCATGGAACCGGCCAGAATGGTGCCGACCCAGGGCAGAATCACGTACAGATCCGGATCCTCGGGGATCGTCGGCGACAGCCCGGACAGTACCGCCTGCGGAGCGGGAAAGATGACCACGGCCGAAACCACCGCCATGGCCATCAGCAGCAATGCCATGACCCGGCTGAAACGCTCGATCAGCATGTAGCGTCCACTGGCCACAAAGCCGGAACACAGCACCACCAGCACGATGCCGAACAGCGTTGCCGAACCCGGCAGAAAGGACTGCACCGAACTGCCGACAACCGCCGAGAGACCGGCAATACCCACCGCTGCCGCCAGCAGCTGCGGGACAAAGATCAGCCACACCGCCCAGCCCCTGGGGCCGCCGAGGGTATGAATCCCCTCCAGTACGGTGCGTCCCGTGACGATACTGAAGCGCGCCATTTCCCGGATCATCACCCACATGAAAAACACCACCAGCAACAGCAGCCAGAACAGCTCGTACTGGTAGACGGAGGCAACCCGCGGTGTGAACAGAATCGAACCGGTGCCCACCGCTGACAGCATCCACATCAGCCCGGGCCCGTACCAGCGCAATTTCTGTCGGCCCTCGGGTGGGACCGCCACTTCACCTCGATATAACAATCTGTTCAAAACAACCATCCTTGCCCGCACATGATGCATCCGGTGAGTCCAGATCGCCTGATTGACGCTCACCGGTCGAATGACAGGACGACTGCTGCAGAGCCGCCGAGTTCCTGAGCGCAGGCATTCATCTGCTGAATACCGTGACGCAAGCAGCCACGGCCAGGGACTGGTTTATGCTTGCATGCACGCAGTCCGCGACAACAACAAGCAACCGAGGACCCAACATGAAAGCACTGAGAACACCGGACCATCACTTCGACAATTTGCCGGAATACAACTTCGCGCCGCACTACCTGATGGTGGACGACACCGAGGGAGGCGAGCTGCGCGTGCATTATCTCGACGAGGGCCCGCGTGAAGCCGACCCGGTTCTGCTGCTGCACGGCGAGCCTTCCTGGTGCTTTCTCTACCGCAAGATGATTCCGATCCTGACCGCCGCCGGACACCGCGTGATCGCGCCGGACCTGCCGGGTTTCGGTCGCTCCGACAAGCCGGCGTCACGTGAGGATTACACCTACCAGCGGCACGTCGACTGGATGCAGTCCGTGCTGGACCAGCTGCAGCTCGAGCACATCACGCTGTTCTGCCAGGACTGGGGCGGCCTGATCGGCCTGCGTCTGGTCGCGGCGAACCCGGATCGCTTTGCCCGCGTAGCCGCGGGCAACACCATGCTGCCCACCGGCGACCATGATCCGGGTGAAGGCTTTCGCAAATGGCAGCGATTCTCCCAGGAAACTCCTGAATTTCATGCCGGCGGCGTGATCAAGGGCGGCACCGCCACCGAGCTGCCGCAGGCAGTGATTGACGCCTACAACGCCCCCTTCCCCGACGAGTCCTACAAGGAAGGTGCACGGCAGTTTCCCCTGCTGGTCCCGACCACCCCGGATAATCCGGCATCAGCTGCCAATCGCGCAGCCTGGGTCGAACTGGGTAAATGGACCAGACCCTTTATCACCCTGTTCAGCGACTCCGATCCGGTAACGGCAGGCGGTGACCGCGTCATGCAGAAACTGATCCCGGGCACCCGGGGCCAGAAGCACACCACCATTGCCAATGGCGGTCATTTTCTGCAGGAGGATCAGGGAGAGGAACTGGCCGAGCGATTGGTGGCGTTTATTCACGACAATCCTCGCTGAGCCTCGCACTGTTTCAGCTGCCACCACCCACCTGCTGCCACGCCGCCAGTCGGGTGTGCAGGGGAATCGACGCATTAGCCGGACTGGTGGAGGGCAGCCTGATGCGCGGTATGCGCGCCTGGGACGCGCTGAGGGTCGGCAGCACATGGCGGCGGAATACCGTTTCCGCCTTTGCCCCATTGAAATAGATGGTCTGGATATGCGGA
>JAESUC010000265.1 GCA_016763285.1 Pseudomonas sp. | reverse complement strand
GTGCTGCGTTAACCAATGCACATTCTACGCCGACTCAGGGTGCCGAGTTAAGATGAAATTTGGATGACTTGGCTAAGCTCGCGTATTCGGGTGAGTTTTTTGGCTGAACTCTTTGTGGTAGCTGCGCTCTGTAAAGGCGATGGGGTGTCCACGGGTGACGACCCGAAAATTCAAGAATACGTAGACGGCTACGCGGGAGGCAGTTTGGACAGGCAAGCGCTATATTGTTACGTCGGGTTGCGCTATTTCGAGCCAGGCGGTGTGAAGGAGCTGTTTGGTTTATTAACAGCAGGTGCTGATCATGGATCTTGATGTTTACGGAGACACCCTTTGCGCTCTGGTGAGCGCGGCGGCGCTGGCGTCGAGTGGCAACCGCGTATGCCTGCATGTGCCGCAGCCGGAATTGGCCGAGCGGCTGCGGGTGGGCAAGTGTCCGTATCGGGAGCCGGGGCTGGCTGATCTGATTGTGGAGCAGGTGGAGGCTCAGCGTCTGCGCTTTGCCGGTTTTGCAGAGCCGCCCAGTGATCAGAGTGCGGTGGTGTGGCTGGCCCTGAGCCCGGACTGCCTGGACAGCGCCCATGGAATCATCGGCGGTTTGCCCATGACGCCGCGCCGAGACTGGCTGGTAGTCAATCAGTCGACCTTTCCGGTGGGCAGTACAGAAGCGTTGCAGGCGAGCCTGTTGCAGCGTTGTGGGGGCGCGGAAGTGGACTGTGCGGCGGTCAGCCTGCCCGATCTGTTGACCGAGGGCGCGGCCCTGGACGGATTCATGCGGGCTGATCACTGGTTGCTGGGCACCAGCGTGGAGTGGGCGCGGCGGCTGGTCTATGAGCTGCTGCGGCCGTTCAATCGCCGCCGTGACGCGATCATGCTGATGCTGCCCCGTGAGGCGGAGTTCACCAAGCTGGCCATCAACGGCATGCTGGCCACGCGCCTGAGCTACATGAACGACATGGCCAATCTGGCCGATAACCTGGCGGTGGATATCGACCGGGTGCGCCAGGGTATGGGCGCCGACAAGCGCATTGGTGATGCCTATCTGTATCCCGGTTGTGGTTTTGGCGGGCAGAGTTTCTCCCGCGATGTGATGAGCCTGGCCAGCACCCTGCAGCACAGTGGCATCCAGCCGCAGTTGCTGGATGAGGTACTGCAGATCAATGAGCGCCAGAAGGAGGTGCTGTTTCGCAAGCTGTGGGATCGCTATGGCACGCACCTGCGCGGCCGCAAGGTGGCGATGTGGGGTGTGGCCTTCAAACCGGCCTCGACCCGAATCGATAATGCCCCGGCGCTGAAGCTGCTCGAGGCGCTCTGGGCCCAGGGCGTGGAGGTGCATGTGCACGACCCCCGCGCGTTGCCGGCCCTGGCCGAATGGGCCGGTGAGCGGGATGACCTGGTCTTGCATGACGACCCCTATGCGGCGGCCCGCGATACCGACGCCTTGATGCTGGTGACCGAGTGGAAGGCGTACTGGAGCCCTGATCTGGCGCGACTGAAGGCGGTGATGAAGACGCCGCTGCTGCTGGATGGGCGCAACGTCTGGGATCCTGCCTTCATGAAGGAGAGCGGGTTCGAGTACTACGGCATAGGGCGGCGGTGATGGCTTTTGGAATCAGCAGGAATGTGCCGGGCTCGGCGAGCTGGCAGGCTTTGTTGGCCCACGGTGAGCACATGCGTGGGCGGCATCTGGCTGAGTTGTTTGCGGGCGACCCCCAGCGGTTCGAGCGGCTGACGCGCGAGAGCGGGCCGCTGGTGCTGGACCTGTCCAAGCAGCGTATAGAGGAAGAAACCCTGCAGCATCTGATGGATGTGGCGCGGGAGCAGGATCTGGATGGATGGATCGCGCGCCTGTTCGGTGGCGAGCAGGTGAACTGCAGCGAGGGCCGCGCGGCCATGCACTGGGCGCTGCGCTTGCCGGCGGATGCCGACTGCCGGGTGGATGATGTGGATGTGGTGAAGCAGGTGCATGCCGAGCTTGATCGCATGGAATCGATCGTGAACCAGATCAGGGCAGGGCAGTGGCGTGGTGCCACGGGGGAGGTCATTACCGATGTGATCAACATTGGTGTGGGCGGCTCGGATCTGGGCCCGCTGATGATGACCGAGGCGCTGGCCGATTCCCGCAAGGCCACTGCTTCGCCCCTGCGTGTGCATTTTGCCTCGACCATGGATGGCAGCCAGATTTCCCAGCTGCTGGGGCGGGTGAGCCCGCACTCGACGCTGTTTGTGATTTCGTCCAAGTCCTTCTCTACCATCGATACCCTGAGCAATGCCGAGACCGCGCGCCACTGGCTGCAGCGGCAACTGGGCAATCGCCAGGGATTGTTGGATTGTCATTTTGTGGGGGTATCCTCAGCCGTCGAGAAGATGACCGAATGGGGCGTGGCCGAGCAGAACCAGATGCGCCTGTGGGATTGGGTCGGTGGCCGCTACTCGCTCTGGTCGGCCATTGGCCTGCCGATTGCATTGAGTATCGGCATGGATGGCTTTCGCGAGTTGCTCGCCGGCGCCCATGAAATGGACGAGCATTTTCGCACGGCGCCGTGGCTGGAGAACCTGCCGGTGCTGGTGGCGATGGTGGGGGTGTGGAATACCAACGTATTGGACATCAATGCCCATGCGATCCTGCCCTATGACGGGCGGATGAAGGAGTTGCCGAATTATCTCGAGCAGTTGGAGATGGAGTCCAACGGCAAGAGCGTGACGCGCAGTGGCGACACGGTGGGATGGGCGACCTGCCCGATCGTGTGGGGCAACGTAGGGCCCAATGCGCAGCATGCGTTCTATCAGTTGCTGCACCAGGGGACCGAGGCGGTGACGTGCGACTTCATCATGCCGGCACGCCGCTACCAGGAAAAGCGCCATGATGCGGCGGCGCCCGAGCTGGTCGCCCAACACGAACTGGCCCTGGCCAACTGCCTGGCCCAGTCCCGATTGCTGGCTTTGGGTGATGCCGCTTTGGTGGACGCCGAGAGTATGCCGGCGGAAAAGCGCTATAGAGGCAACCAGCCGAGCTCGACGCTGCTGCTGGACGAATTGACCCCGCATAGCATGGGGGCGCTGATTGCGCTGTATGAACACAAGGTGTTCGTGCAGTCGGTGATCTGGCAGATCAACCCCTTTGACCAGTGGGGGGTGGAGATGGGCAAGAAGATTGCGGTGGATACGCTGGCGCGATTACGCGGTGCCGAGTGCGGCGAGACGGATGGGTCTACGGCGGGGTTGGTTAGGCGGATATTGCGGGGGGGTTAGGTGCCGGTGGGGCTTCATTCTGGTGGGAGCGTCCGCCTGGGCGCGAGGGGTTTTGGTTGGGCCAATCGCGGCGGGGCCGCCGCTCCCACCAACATCATCCCCCGTCATTCC
Organism: Pseudomonas sp.; assembly: GCA_016763285.1. Taxonomy (GTDB): domain Bacteria; phylum Pseudomonadota; class Gammaproteobacteria; order Pseudomonadales; family Pseudomonadaceae; genus Halopseudomonas. The sequence continues at coordinate 1,198 of JAESUC010000265.1, read as the reverse complement.
CGCGAAGGCGGGAATCCATAGGGCCTCGTGGTTTCTTGCGGGGTCAATGTGCAGCCTGAGATACCGCTTGGATCCCCGCCTTCGCGAGGATGACGACTCAACTTCAACGTCATTCCCGCGAAGGCGGGAATCCATAGGGCCTCGTGGATTCTTGCTGGGTCAATGTGTAGCCTGAGATACCGCTTGAATCCCCGCCTTCGCGAGGATGACGGTTACAGAGAAGAGGGTGACGGCTACAGGGAAGGTGATGACGGTTGCGGTGAGTGCGGTGGCATTCTGGTAGGAGCGCCCGCCTGGGCGCGATGGGGTTTGGTTGGGCCCTTCGCGGCGGGGCCGCCGCTCCCACCGGGGTGGTGTGGGAGGCTTCACTCTACTGGTGGGAGCGTCCGCCTGGGCGCGATGGGGGTTTGGTTGGGCCTTTCGCGGCGGGGCCGCCGCTCCTACCGGGTTATCCGCACCCGCGGGTCATTCCCGCGAAGGCGGGAATCCATAGGGTCTAGTGGATTCTTGCTGGGTCAGTGTGCAGCCTGAGATACCGCTTGGATCCCCGCCTTCGCGAGGATGACATTTGTAGGGGAAAGGATGACGAAGGTGTGGGAGGCTTCACTCTTCTGGTGGGAGCGTCCGCCTGGGCGCGATGGGTTTTGGTTGGGCCCTTCGCGGCGGGGCCGCCGCTCCCACTGGGTTAGGGTATAGATACAGTGGTGTCCATTTTCGTGTAATCAGTGCTAGTATGGATACCACTGTATCCATATTGAGGTGCTGAAATTGAAGCTTTCCTTACTATCCGCTGCGGATGTACAGCGGAGCTTGAGCGATTGGTTGCGGGAGCAGCGTAAGGCGCGGAAATTATCGCGTCAGGCGCTGGCGGAACGTAGCACTGTACCTGCGCCCACCATCAAGAAGTTCGAAACGACAGGCCAGATCTCGTTGCGACAATTTTTGCTGCTGTGGCAAACGCTGGATGACCTCAAACGGATGCATGAACTGACTGTTGAGCCGAAGTCCACGCCGGCGAGTATCGATGAGGTATTGAGGTCATGAGCTACCCGGTGGTCCGACGGCTTGAAGTGTGGCGGCAGCTCGAGCGGGGCGGGCGGGTATTGGCGGGTACGCTGGCGCAGAATCGACAGGGCGTTTTTTTTCAATACGCTGATGACTACCTGGGTCAGTATAAAAGCCTCTCCCCCTTTGCACT
>JAESUC010000264.1 GCA_016763285.1 Pseudomonas sp. | reverse complement strand
TCAACGAGGACGCGCAAGCTCATTTCAGCGGTCTGCGCGCGCTGCTCGATGCCGCGGGTGTGCCCTACGTAATCAACCCGCGGCTGGTCCGCGGGCTGGACTACTACGGCCTGACAGTGTTCGAATGGACGACTGACAAATTGGGCGCGCAGGGTACCGTCTGCGCCGGCGGTCGCTATGATGGTCTGGTCGAACAGTTGGGCGGCAAGCCGGCCCCGGCTGTGGGGTTTGCCATGGGTATCGAGCGCCTGTTGCTGTTGATACAGACGCTGGACCGGGTACCGCCCGAATTGGCGCGCCAGGTGGACGTGTATCTGGTGACGCTGGGCGACGCCGCCGCAGTAGCGGGTTTTCGGCTCGCCGAGCAGTTGCGTGATGCCTTGCCGGGTCTTCGGTTGGTCGTGCATTGTGGTGGCGGCAGCTTCAAGAGTCAGTTCAAGAAGGCGGACAAGTCCGGCGCCCTGTTTGCCCTGATTCTGGGCGAGGACGAGGCCGCTGCGCAGCAGATCGGGATCAAGCCGCTGCGCACCGAGGGACAGCAGGAAAATATTGCCTGGCAGGCACTGCCAGCGCGTTTGGAACAATTGTTGTGAGCGGAACCAGCCGCTTTGATCAGGCAAGGAGTCTGAGGTGACGTACGAGACAGAAGAAGAACAGGTAGAGAAGATCAAGGAACTCTGGAAACAGCATGGCGTGCCCCTGCTCACCGGTGTGGTGATAGCGCTGGCCGGTGTATTTGGCTGGCAGGGCTGGACCAACTACCAGGACAATCGGGCAGCCGCGGCGTCGGAGCTGTATCAGGCCATGCTCGAGGCGGTGCTGGCTGACAACGGCACCGAGGACCGTGCTCAGGGTGCGGAGCTGGCAGAGCAGTTGCGCGATGAGTACAGCAGCACCCGCTACGCCCAGTTTGCTGCGTTGATGCAGGCGCGCCTGGCGGTGGAAGCCGGTGACCTGGCATCCGCTGAAAGTCTGCTCAACGAGATTGTTGCCGACGCCGATGATCCGGTACTGGAAGCCGTGGCGCGCCAGCGTCTGGCCCGGGTGTTGGCTGCCCAGGAGCGGACCGAGGAAGGGCTCGAGGTATTGGGAGAGGACGCATCCGGTGCGCTGCTTGCCAGCCAGCAAGAGATCCGAGGCGACCTGCTGCTTGCGCTTGGTCGTGAGGACGAAGCCCGCAGCGCCTATCAGGCGGCTCTGGCGGCACTCGAAGATCCCCAGGCCCGTCCGCAACTGCAATTGAAGCTCGATGATCTGGCGGAGGAAGCCTAGTGAAACTGAAGTTCCCGTATGTGGCCATCACCCTGGCCGGGCTGCTGATTGCCGGTTGCAGCGGTTCCGGCAAGAAAGAGCTGGCCCCGGCCGAGCTGCAGGATTTTACCGCCGAGGTTGAGCTGGAGCGCACCTGGAAGCGCAATATTGGCGCAGGCCAGGGCAAGCTTTACAACCAGCTGATGCCGTCGCTCGACGGGCTGACCCTCTATGCCGCGGACGCCCGCGGTCGCGTGGTGGCCATGGAACGGGACACTGGTGAGGTGAAGTGGCAGGTCAAGCTCAAGGAGGATGTCTCCGGAGCGGTTGGTACCGGTGGTGGCCGGGTGATGGTTGGCACGCTTGATGGCCAGGTCATCGTCCTGGATGAAGCCGACGGGTCCGAGATGTGGCGCGCTCAGGTATCCAGTGAAGTGCTGGCACCCCCCCAGACCAATGGTGATGTGGTGGTGGTCCAGACCCTGGATGACAAGGTCACCGCGCTGGATATCAGTGATGGCTCGCAGCGCTGGATCTACGAATCCAGCGTGCCGGTGCTGACTGTCCGCGGTCACAGCTCACCGCTGATTTCCCGTGGTCGGGTTTTCGCCGGTCTGTCCAGCGGCCAGGTCGTGGGATTGGCGGCCGACAGCGGTTTGCCGATCATGGAGACCCGGGTGGCTCAACCCCAGGGGCGCACCGAGCTGGAGCGGATGGTCGATATCGACGGTGAACTGCTTCTGGTGGACGAGACACTGTATGTCACCAGCTATCAGGGTGCCCTGGCTGCGGTGGATGTGAATACCGGAAGCGTTCGCTGGCAAAAGCAGGCGTCCAGCCTGGTCGGTCCGGGTGAGGGCTTTGGCAGTGTCTATGTCAGCCACGCCGATGGCCGGGTTGAAGCCCTTGATCGCACGCGTGGCGAGTCACTGTGGATCAACGACAGCCTGATGCGTCGCAATCTCAACGCACCGGTTGCCTACAGCAGCTACATCGCCGTGGCCGATTTTGACGGCTATGTGCATCTGCTGGCACAGACTGACGGCCGTCTGGTCGGCCGCGTGCGTGTTGATGGCGACGGCGTTCGCGCCCCGGCCATCGTGCTCGGCGATACGCTTTATGTGTACGGTAATAGCGGCGATCTGGTGGCGCTGAAGCTCCGCTAGGTCCGAATGACGCTATACTTTCCCGGCCGCTGCCCGCTCAACACTGGCGCAGCGGCCGTTTTCGTTTATTGCACGGTTATCCGTGCGCGGAGTAATCATGGTTCCTGTAATCGCCCTCGTGGGGCGGCCCAATGTCGGCAAGTCCACGTTATTCAACCGTCTGACCAAGAGTCGTGACGCCATTGTTGCCGATGTTGCCGGACTGACCCGTGACCGCCAGTACGGCGAAGCACGGTGGCAGGGCAAGCCCTATATCCTGGTTGATACCGGCGGTATCAGCGGTGACGAGCAGGGCCTGGACATGATCATGGCCGGTCAGTCGTTGCAGGCCATCGAGGAGGCCGACGCGGTGCTGTTTCTGGTCGACTCCCGGGCAGGCCGCACCGCTGCCGATGAACTGATTGGCGAGCATCTGCGCAAGCGCAACAAGAATACCTTTCTGATTGCCAACAAGATTGACGGTGCCGACCAGGACTCCATTCAGGGCGAGTTTTCCAAGCTCGGGCTGGGCGCACCCATCGGTATTGCCGCCGCCCACGGCCGCAATATCAATCCGATGCTGGAGCAGGTCTTCGGCGAAAGCGGTATCGGGCTGCTGACCAGTACGCCCCCGCCCGAGGGTGAGGAAGCAGGCGCGCAGCGTATTGTCGAGGCCATCGGCACCAAGATCGCGGTGATCGGTCGACCCAACGTGGGCAAATCCACCCTGGTCAACCGGATGCTTGGCGAGGACCGCGTGGTGGTCTACGACCAGGCGGGTACGACCCGCGACAGCATCTACATACCCTACGAACGTCACGAGAAGCCCTACACCCTGATCGACACCGCTGGCGTGCGCAAGCGTGGCCGGGTGTCGGAGGCCATCGAGAAGTTTTCGGTCATCAAGACCCTGCAGGCGATCGAAGATTCCAATGTGGTGATCTTCGTGATCGACGCGCGCGAGGGCGTGGTCGAACAGGACCTGCACCTGCTGGGCTTTGTACTGGATGCGGGCCGGGCGCTGGTGATCGCCGTCAACAAGTGGGACGGCATGGACGAGCGCGAGAAGGAGTACGTCAAGATCGAACTGCAGCGGCGGCTGATCTTCGCCCAGTTTGCCGATCTGCACTTCATCTCCGCGCTCCATGGCAGTGGCGTGGGTTTGCTCTACAAGTCGGTCGACAAGGCCTTTGCCAGCGCGATGACCAAGGTGCCTACCAATCGCATGACCCAGATTCTGGAAGATGCGGTAGCCAACCATCAGCCGCCGGTGGTCAACAGCCGCCGAATCAAGCTACGTTATGCGCACCTGGGCGGTTCCAACCCGCCGATCATCATCATTCACGGCAACCAGGTGGATAACGTTCCGCAGTCCTACACCCGTTATCTTGAGAACACCTTCCGCAAGGTGCTGGGTATGGCAGGCACGCCGATCCGGGTCGAATACAAGGGAGGTGAGAATCCCTTTGCCGACCGCAAGACGGGTCTGACTGATCGTCAGGTGAACAAGAAGCGGCGCCTGATGAGCCACCACAAGAAGGAAGACAAGAAGCGCAAGGACAAGAAGCGCTGATGGGCTACAGAGCGTTTTGACTCGCGCATGAGAAACCCGGCCAGAGGCCGGGTTTTTTTATGCACAGATCAGGAGGCTGCCTGTTCCATGGTCGGGTAGTCGGTATAACCGACCTCGGCGCCGCCATAGAGGGTGGCCGGATTGATCGTGTTCCAGGGCGCGTTGGCCCTAATACGCTGGACCAGGTCCGGATTGGCTATGTAGGGACGCCCAAAGGCAATCATGTCCGCCAGACCGTCTTCTACTGCCC
>JAESUC010000263.1 GCA_016763285.1 Pseudomonas sp. | reverse complement strand
TGCGCAGCCTTTCCGAACACCCGGCTCGCCACCGTCACCACACCAAGAATCACCGCGCCTGCCAGTATGCCGAACAGCGCGTCGAGCAACGTTGGCACCAACCCGCCCAGCACCGAGCCAATATAGGGTAGTGCCAGGGTAAACTCGGCGCTGGAAAGGATCGCATGGTGCACAGCACCAAAGCCGTGGGTAAGAATGCCGCCGCCGACCATGAACATTGCCGCCGTGCCGACGACTGAAAGGGCCTTCATCAACCAGGGCGCAACAAAAAGTATGCCGTTGCCGATGCGCTTTACCAGGGCGCCGGTCTTCTGGCTCAGCAGGAGACCGAGATCGTCCAGCTTGACGATACCGGCGACCAGTCCGTAAACGCCAATGGTCATGATCAATGCAATGCCCGACAGCACCAGAACCTGCTGCAGGAACGGGGCGTCGGCCACTGTGCCGAGGGTGATTGCGATGATTTCGGCAGACAGAATGAAGTCGGTCCGTATCGCCCCACTGATCTTGTTCTTCTCGTAGGCGACCATATCCACGTTCGGATCTGCCAGCGCCCTGACGGTTTCGGCATGCTCGTTCCTATCGTCATGCAGAAATCGGTGCGCCAGTTTCTCGAAGCCTTCGTAGCAGAGAAACGCGCCGCCCAACATCAGTAACGGTGTCACCGCCCAGGGAATGAAGGCGCTGATCAATAGTGCAGCGGGCACCAGAATGAGCTTGTTGCGTAGGGAACCTTTGAACACCGCCAGGACCACCGGGAGCTCTCGGACCGGCTTTACCCCCGTCACCTGCTGCGCGTTAAGTGCAAGGTCGTCCCCCAGCACCCCGGCGGTTTTCTTGGCGGCGATCTTGGTCATGATCGAGACGTCGTCGAGGATGGTGGCAATATCATCGATCAGCGCAAGTAGACTGGAAGCCAAGGGGCGAATCTCCTGTTCATCTGGAAAATTGGCAGCTGAACAGAACCTGGAACAGTGCCTGACGATTGAAAAAGATCCAGTATACTCCCGCCCAGAAATAGCCGGGCCCCCGGTTGTACATTGCTATAAGCCGTTCAATGTATCGATTCAGCCGTTACGGGCTTGGCGCCTCCCTGCTGGCGCTGTGGTTGCTCAGCTGTTCGCTGTTTGCCGCTCCCCTCTCGTTCGAGGCCGCCAAGACCCAGGCCCGCGAACAGATCTACCATGATCGCAATGTTCTCGGCAGCCTCTACTGCGGCTGCAACTGGGAGTGGACCGGCCGCTCCGGCGGTCGCCCCGATCTGCAGGCATGCGGGTATCAGATACGCGCTCAGCCCAACCGCGCCCAGCGCATCGAGTGGGAACACATCGTCCCGGCGTCGCTGCTTGGTCAGCAGCGCCAGTGCTGGCAGCAAGGCGGACGCAGCAACTGCAAGCGCACCGACCCGCTGTTCAATCGCATGGAAGCAGACCTGCATAACCTCGCCCCGACTGTCGGCGAGGTGAACGCAGACCGCAGTAACTATCGCTTTGGCGTGCTGCCCTCGGCACCCAGGCAACATGGACGCTGCGATTTCAAGGTGGACTTCAAGGCCCGCGTGGCCGAGCCGCGTAACGCGGTGAAAGGACAAATCGCCCGCACCTACTTCTACATGCACGATCATTACGATCTGCAACTCGCGCAGCAGCAGCAACGGCTGCTGATGGCCTGGGACAAGCAGTTCCCGGTCAGCGAATGGGAGCACCTGCGCAACCAGCGCGCCAGTACCCTGATGGGCCATGACAACCCCTTTGTGACCGGCACACGCTACTGGACTTTGCACCATCGCAATCAGGCGGACGGGCTTAAAAGCGTCACGGTTAAACCAGCCTCAAAAGAATCGGCCGCGCATGCCGGAGTCCGTGGGAACCGGCGCAGTCAGCTGTATCACCTGCCACGCGGCTGTCCGGGCTACGGGCAGATTGGCGAGAATAATCGGGTGGAATTCGGGTCCGAAGCCGAGGCCATGGCCAAGGGCTTTCGCAAGGCTGGCAATTGTCGATGAGAGCGGGAGCAGAGCCAGCACCAGGCTGGCTCTGCGACGGATTTACTCCTTGGGCGTGAGCTTCAGTAGCGTGCCGTTGCCGCCACGCCGACCATCTTCCAGCAGCCAGATGGCGCCATCCGGACCTTGTGCCACCTCGCGTATCCGCTGTTCCAAATCAAACCTTTCAGCTTCGCGCGCGCTTTCTCCGTCAAACGCGACACGCACCAGGGCTTGGGACGAGAGGCCGCCGATAAAGCCGCTGCCTTGCCACTCGGGGAAGAGCTCACCGTCGTAGATGATGAAGCCTGCCGGTGAAATGACCGGCGTCCAGGAAACCTCGGGTGCGTTAAACTCCGGCCGGGTATCGTGATCGGGAATCGGCTCGCCGTCATAATGCATGCCGTTGGACACGATCGGGTAACCGTAATTGGCACCTTTTTCGATCAGGTTCAGCTCATCGCCCCCTTTCGGCCCCATTTCATGGGCCCACAACCTGCCTTCAGCATCGAATGCCAAGCCAAGAATATTGCGGTGGCCGAGCGACCAGACCTGCGCCGCGACTCCGCCCTGATCGGCAAAGGGGTTGCCCTCCGGCACGCTGCCATCGTCGTTCAATCTGATCATCTTGCCCAGATTGCCAGACATGTCCTGGGCCGGATCAAACTTCTGTCGTTCACTGGAGCTGATCCAGAGCATGCCCTCATCATCAAACGCTAGCCGGTGACCGAAATGGCCGTCGCCAGGCACCTTCGGCACTTGCCGCCAGATCACTTCCAGATCCTCAAGCTCGCCGCCACCGTTCTCATCCAGTACCAGCCGAGCCCGCGCGACTGCCGCACCGGAAACGCCATCTCCCGCCTCGACGTAACTGATATAGATCTGCCGGTTTTCTTCGAACTGGGGGTGCAGGAGCACGTCACCCAGACCACCCTGCCCGGCGTGCACGACCTCGGGCACACCCTCGATGCTTCCCGTTTCGCCTGTCTCCAGATTGTGCAGGCGCAGGTTGCCGGCCATCTCCGTGACCAACAGTCGACCGTCAGGCAGGAAGGTCATTGCCCAGGGCGCGTCGAATTGCGCGACCTCGGTCACGGCAAAAGGGGTACCGGCGTCGGTTGATTCAGCCGATGGCATGGCGGCAGTACTGGCAGACGATTCTGCCGTAGCGGCCTGGGCTGCATCGGGTGCGTCGCTGCAGGCCGTTAGCAGCCCGAGGGTAGCGAGAAAGATCAGGGAATATCTGAAAGGGACCATGTGCGCTCCTGGGTGATCGGAAATTCGAATCAAAAGTCCGCCGTGTATATTTCGACATATGAATAAAAGCTTAGCAGTCGATAACAAGCACACAGGGCCGAAATGTGTCGGCAGTTATCATGGTTCCCCTCCCCTACACTGGGTATAGTCACTTTGAAGCCAGGTACCCGGAGGCCCATTCATGCGGTACATCACCTTCCTTTTACTTCTGTTCAGTCTCTGCGTGCAGAGCAGCGAGCGACCCATGCTGACCGAACTTTCCAGCCTGCAATGGCAGAACCGAATCATCGTTGTCAATGACATTGCCGAGGTCGAAACGGTGAAAACCCTGCTGGAAGATAACGCCGCTGGCGTTGCTGATCGCGATCTGATCTGGCTGGTGTTTACGGATGCTGAAACCCTGACCAACTACCCGGGCCCGCTGGCTCCGGAGCTCAAGGCGAACACCCGGAAGACCTACCGGCTCGAACCCGGTCAGGTGATCCTGATCGGCAAGGATGGCGGCGTCAAAAACCGGCTGGACCAACTCGATCTCGATGTACTGTTCTCGGACATTGACGCGATGCCCATGCGGCGAAACGAGATGCGGGGGTGAATGCTGTACCTGTAATTTGCTCGCCCTCTATCAACCACCCATGCCAATAACCAGGCCGTCGGTCAGCCAACGGCTAAGCATGGTTCCGGCGCGGGCCGCTGCCTCGTCACCAGGGCATGCAGCCAGGACGACCTCACAGGCATCGCCGTAATTCGCGCCGGCTTTCATCGCTTGCAGCGCGGCTGCTTCGTAGTCGGCCACCAGGCGAAACACCGGGAGCTCACCTTCACGCCACACCATGGCCGCATGGGGCGTATCGAGTTTACGGACGGGGTCGGCGACTCGTGCCTCTGCTGTCTGTTGCCAGAGCGCTATCACATCGTGGGTAACCACGCCCACAGCAAGTTCGGGGGTAAACCGCAAAGCCATTGCATACCAGTCGTCCGCCTCAAAGGATGCCGTGGCCTCGGCAAAGGCAGCCGCATGCATTCGGTCCACATCGGACGCCGTAAACGCACCGTGCATGGCCCACTCCAGCCACGCCAGCTCGGACACCTCGGGATCGTTCTGGAAGAGCGCGGCGCAGGTGGCGCTGAACCCCTCGCCGAGATGATCCAAGGACCAGCTGTGCGGCGGGTGCTGAATGATGTGATGAATGGCCGCCTTGATAAAACTCGCTTCGCCCACCAGCCGACAGGTGCGCTCAAAGGTGTTTTGCAACGCCTCGATTGTCGCGGTTCGATAGTTATTGCGATACACAGCCAGCCCCGCCTGTTGCTGCTTGCTCCAGCAGTCCGACAGGTCGGCGTCCTGCGCCACCAGACTGGCGATCATCCGGTTCTGCAAGGCAGCCAGCGAGCTCATGCCGCGGCCTCCTGTTTTGCCTTGCGTGCGCAGTCCCGCGCCCAGTCAAGCTCGGCAAGCAGCTCGGGCAGTGGCGGTATGGCATCGTCACGCTCAAGCAAGGTGGCCACGTCACCCACCTGGCTGATCACCTTTTCGTACAAGGCCCACACCTCATCGCACACCGGCCGGTCGTGAGTATCGATGCGAATATCACCGGGTGTATGCCCGGCCAGGTGGAGTTCGCGTACCCGCGATAGCGGCAACTGCGCTAAATAGTCCAACGGGTCGAAGCCATGATTGTGGGCGTTGACGCACAGGTTATTGACGTCCAGCAGCAGGTAGCAGCCGGTGCGTGAGGCCATCTCCTTGAGGAAATTGGCCTCGGTCATTTCGTCTTCGGGAAAGGACAGGTAGCTCGAGGGATTTTCAAACATCAGCGTTCGCCCAAGGTAGTCCTGGGCGTGATGAATATTGGAGCACACGGTATCCAATGCCTCCATGGTGAGGGGCAACGGAAGCAGGTCATGACTATTGTGGGCGGATGTTCTGGTCCAGCACAGGTGGTCCGACACCCACAAAGGCTCTATGCGTTTGGCAAGTGCCTTGAGCCGAGCCAGGTAGTTCAAGTCCAGGCCGTGGGCAGAGCCTACGGACATGGATACCCCATGCAGGCTGACTTCGTTTTTCTGACGAACCTGGTCAAGGATACGCAGCGGTCTGCCGCCGTCGAGCATGAAGTTCTCGGAAATCACCTCGACAAAATCCACCGGCACTTGCTGCTCAAGAAACTCTTGATAATGCGGTGAGCGAAGTCCCAGCCCGAAGCCGGGAAAGGTAATGGGGTGAGACATGTTCATGCTCCGAGTCTTTCAGTTAGCACCTGCACCCGGGGAGGAATGCAGGTGTTCAACTGAGCAGTACATAGGTTGCGGCGTTCGATCAGGATTGACTTGCCTGTCAGCCCAGGTCACCGATGGTGCCGCCTTTGGTCAGGCATTCGCCTGCTTCCATGGCCTTGAAGCCGTGCCCTTTGCAGGCGTTCTGGCCTTTACAGGCATGTTCGGCGGTCGCGCAATCAGACATGCCCTTGCAGCTGTGCACGTCGTAGCAATGGACCTTGTCAGTGGCATTGATGGCGA
>JAESUC010000262.1 GCA_016763285.1 Pseudomonas sp. | reverse complement strand
TATGCTGAGCGCCTGGGACAGTTTCATGCCCTGCTTGTAAGGGCGATCTGGCGCCGTAAGCGCTTCGAAAATGTCGGCAATGCACATGATGCGATCACGCACGGCCATTTGCTCGGCGTTCAGTCCGCGGGGATAGCCGCCGCCATCAAGATGCTCGTGGTGATTGCCAGCAATGTCGGGCACATTCTGCAGATAGCGCGGATAGTGAAGGGAGTGCAGCATGCGATTGGTAACCACAATATGGTCGCGCATGACCTGGATTTCTTCGGGGAGCAGCGTGCCGCGGCTGATTGACAGGCTGCGCACATCCTCATCGTCGAGCAGCCGGTGGGTCTGGCCGTTGGTGTCTTGCCACTGAACCTTTCCGAGGGCCTGGATGCGCTCTATATCGGCCTGTTCTACAAACTCGCTGCCCTGATTGACCTTCCTCAGAAAGGTCAGGTCGGCCTCTACTTCCTGCTGCCGGGCAGCGCAGTCAGCCATTGCCGCAGGGTCGCCAGGGCTTTCCTGTAGCGCCTTGATCAGCAGAGCCTGCTGGTATTCGCGCGCCCGGCTTGCGATCAACTCCATGCAGTCAAATACCTTTTCCAACTTGGTACTTTTCTCGATTATGGATTCCGGAGTGGTGATCTTGCCGCAGTCGTGCAGCCAGGCGGCAATCTTCAGCTCGTACAGTTCCTGTTCGCTGAAGATCAGCCCGGCATATTCACCTTCTTCCGCCAGACACACTGTTTCTGCAAGCATCATGGCGATCTCCGGAACTTTCTGGCAGTGGCGGCCGGTTACCGGTGACTTGTGGTCGATAGCCTCGGCGATCAACTTGATAAAGGATTCGAACAGGTTTTTCTGTGCTTCTATCAGTTCTCGCTGTGTCAGGATGGTGGCAGCGATCGCGCCGAGGGACTCGAGCAGCGACTGGTGTTCCGCGTGGAAAGGGATGACCTGGCCCTGACTGTCCAGTGCGTTGATCAACTGCAAAACGCCGATTACCTGGTCCTCATGGTCCTTCAGCGGTACGCAGAGAAAGGATTGGGAGTGGTAGCCAAGTTGTTTATCAAAGCGCCGGGTGCCGGAAAAATCGAACCGCCGGTCCTGGTAGGCGTCATCGACGACGATGGTGCACTGCTCTGCCAGCGCACGGACCACCACCAGATCGGAAAGGTTGCCGTTCTCGTCACGCAGGGGAATCGGCGGTACGTCGGTGGTCTCGTTGCGCAGCCCGAGACTTCGATTGCGCAATACGTTGAAATGCAGCAGGTTGTCCTTGTAGGTATACAGGGTGCCACCATCACTGTTCAGCAAATCCATGGCTGACTCGACGACCTGCTCCAGAATCAACTGATCGTCAGCCACTGTTGATAACGCACGGGTCAAGCGAGAAAGATGACTGGCAACAGCCAATGCATTGACGATACTCATGGCGACCTCGGTGAATGGTTCCGTATCAAATTCTGTTATAACTCTTCTCTTGACAAGGGTCGAGTAGGGGGAATGGCATTTTGGTCATTCTCTTCTTCATTGTTCCCGTTTGGAGGATTTACTGTGTCGCCGACGAGACAGGTAGTACGGTGAGACGAAGACAACAGTGGACTAAAACATGCTGACGGGGTTGCGGGGCCTGCTGGCCCTTACTTTCCTGGCCTGGTCTTTGCTCCCCGCTCCGCTGTCGGGCTGGTTGTTTCTGCCGCTGTGGGTGCTTGCCAGTTGGTTGATTCTGAGTGGTAGCCTGGAGGCGGCGCGCCTGCGCCGCCGAGTATGGCTGGACCAGTATCTACTTGCCGATTCAGGCTGGCATCATCTGCTGCGCGGCGGGTTGTTGATGACTGCCTGGCATCTGCTGATCGCCTCCATGCTGGGGTTGTTCATGCTGGCCAGGCTGCTGCATGCCAATGGCTGGCTGTGGCTGATTTTGCTGGCGCAGGTGCCAGTGCTGTGGTTGCTCGGTAGCTGGCTGGATTTACGCTTGCGCGCCCACCTCAAGGCGGGCGTCCGGGCGGCGCTCGTCCGACGCCTGTCGGTGCCCTTGTCCATGCTGCCCCTGCTGGTTCTATATCTTATGTTTTCCCTGGGCATGCCCCAGCCCTACATGACCGGCATTGGTTGGGGCGAGGCGGTGGCACAGCATCTACCTCCGGCGCAGAGCAGCTTGGCGCTGCTCGCAGTCTTCGAGCGGTCATATCTGTTGCTGGATCTGACCCTTCAGTGGGCACTGCAGAATATGCTGGGAGGGGTTGATGACAGTGGCGCCCTGGCTCTGCTTGCCTGGAGTCTGCTGTTGCTGTGTGGCGTTGCCTTCGCCTGGGCCTGGGTGCGTATGCTGGTTGGCGTCAGTGTGGTGGTTTCCAGGCGGAGCCACTCCTGATGAAAGTCATGGTTGCTCAGCGCGCGCGATTATTCCTGTTTGTGGTATTGGCCGTCCTGGCCCTGTTTGTGTTGATGACTGCCGGATTGCGACTGCTCACGGAGCGCATGGCTGACAACCGGCTATTTGCGGTGCTGATCAACGATCAGCAACTCACGCTCGACGGCGCCACCTTGCGTGAATTCAATGCCGATCTGCTGCGCCTGACCGAGCAGCAGCGTAGCCAGGCCGAACTGCAGATGCGGCAATGGACCGACGGCTGGCTGGACCGGAGCTTTACCCTGGCTACCGACGCCGTGCCGCAGTACCTGGACTGGTATTACTCTATGCCGGGCTCCTACAGTCGTCTCTATCACGCCATTGGAGGCAACCTTGATAGCTTCGTGGCCGAACGCATGGGGTATTTTCTCTTCGATACCAGTGGATTTCAGCAGCAACTGGCCACCTTCGACGCTCAGATGCTGGACCGTTGGCAAGCGTTGGCGAAGACCCAGCAACGCGTAATCGGAAAGCAGCTGACCGGCTTGTATGAAGATCGGCAGACCGGGGAGAGCGTGGCGGTGGCCAGCACCTTGCCGGTATTGAATATCGACCAGGCATTGGCCAGCGGCTTACGTGTCAGTGCTGAGGACATGCAGCGCTGGCGTATAGGTTCCCAGGCTTCGGTGGTGGCAGGCGCGGGCACGCTGGCACTGCTGGCACGGCGTACTTTGTTACCGCGCCTGATGAGCCTGGGGGCAGTGCAGGGCGCGAGGCGCGCTCTGGCCGGGTTTGTCGCGCGTCTGGCGCCGCGTCTGGCAGTGGCTATCACCGCAGGAGGAACTGCAGCGACGGTCACCGCACCCAGCGGCCCCGGGGCGCTGGTTGCTGGCAGTGTGGCTTTTCTGACCGCTGCCGGCACCCTGGTGGTCACCGACTTTACCCTGCTCAAAGCTGAAGAAGCGCTGCTGCGCGAGCGTAAAGAGAACGAGATTCGCGCCGAACTGTTGATCAGTCGCGAAGCACTGCGCGTGCGCCTGCACCAGGAACTCGAAGCAACCACCATGCAGGCTGCACAGGAGATTAACCGTGCCGTCGCCATGCCTTATGAACGGCCTGAGATGGATCGTCGCTTTCACATCCTCGGTCAATAGCCTTCCAGATTAGCTGGGGGCTTCGGCATGGCTATTGCTTGCTTCCGGTTGTTGAGGGGCGGCTACCGCCCCGGGGGCAACCGGGAGATGAACATGAGCACGGCCCTGGATTTCATGCTGGCCGCCCGGCGCAGCGAAATGCACGCGCTGCACACGCTGGAACTGACCTGCGAACTGGTCAGTGCCGCGAGCCGGCTGGTGCACGCCCTGCAACGGGAGCGGGGCTTTTCCAATATCTATCTGGGCAGTCTTGACCAGCGCTTTCTGGCGCCGCTGGATGGGCTGAGCGGCGAAAGCCGGGCCATGCAGGAGCAGGTCAGAGGCTGCTTCGATCGCATGGACCTGGATGGCGGTTGCGGGGCAGACAAGGCACGGCTGTTCAACCGCATAGCCTATATGCTGCACTGTCTGGAGGGCCTGGATGACCTGCGTGATCGCGTCCGTCGTCAGGTGCTCAGCCCGCTGGAGGCGACCCAGTCGTTCACGCGGCCGATCGGCGGCTTGCTCAGCATGGTCTTCGAGGCAGCCGATACCGCGGTGGATCCGGATATCACCCGCAGCCTGGTGGCCCTGTTCAATTTCATGCAGGGCAAGGAACTGGCCGGACAGGAGCGGGCTACCGGGGTGGCGGGTTTCGCTGCGGGCGAATTTGATGCGGTGCAGCTTGAGCGCATGGCCTATCTGGGTGAGGCGCAGCAACGCTGCTTCGAGAGCTTCCGTGAGTACGCCAGTGCCGACCTGCTGGACGCCTGGACCCGGCTCTGTTCCGATGAGCTGGTCAGCGAGATCGGTCGTTTGCGCCAGGTGGCGGCTCGGTCTACCGCCGGGGTCCGGATAGGCGGGGCGCTCGGCGAGCTATGGTTCGAACTGACTACCCGGCGCATCGATGTCATGAAGCAGCTGGAAGACATGATGACGGCCCGGTTGCAGCAGTCCTGCCAGGACAAGACGGCCCAGGCCCGCGCCGACCTGGATAACCACCGGGCATTGCTGGGTCGCCTGGCTGGCATGGATGCCGACAAGGCGCCGCCGGCGACCCGCT
>JAESUC010000261.1 GCA_016763285.1 Pseudomonas sp. | reverse complement strand
CGCGCTTGTGTCAACCTGCGTGGGGCAACCGGCCAAATCCCCAAAGGCAAGCTCGATGCAGCGCCCGCACGTGGCTATATCGGCAAGATCATGCTGAAAATCCTTGGGTGGAAACTCAGCGGCCAGGGCCGACCCAACCCCTTGTTCAGCGCCACGGGGGGGCCGGTGGCTACCCCGCGTATTCTAGGCCCGGGAGAAGAAGTGTGATGCCTTATGGCCATTTCTTATCCCTAGCCACAGAAAAATGCAGAGGGACCAGCGAAGGGATATGCCTCAGCATTTTATCCAGCGAGGAAATGATCGCCAGCGCTGCTCTGCTCTGCTCTGCTGTCAATCAGTCAATATCGTCAATCGTTACCACAAGATCGTCCCGCGATACGTCAACCTTCCAAAAGGTATAAGTATCGCCATCCTCGTCGACCAGACGGATGTCGAAGCTCGGGCTAGAGTAACCCGTGAGGTTTACACGCCTGGCCTTGTGATGGCGCAGGACGCTTGAGCCGAGCACGTCTTCCTCCCAGTCCGCAGAATCTTCCGGGCTCACATACACCTCCGTTATCGTATAGCCAGTCTTGTTCGTAATGTCTACATAGTAATCCTCGGCTGCGGAGAACGAGGAGAACAACATTAATATAAGAAAGACCAACGAAACCTGTGTGCTGATAACGCGCATAATTCAATCCTGTAATCATGGTTTAAACGCGACTCTGAATCGCGGTTGGAATCATTCGTGGCCAATCCGGACAAGTCAATTCTGGATCCTAACCGGATGCACTGCAGCCAGACATGAGCACTTGCGGGGGCGACATTGGAAAACAGTTGGAGGTCAGTTCAGGCAAATATCACCAGGCGTGCATTTCGGTCTTACAAAATGACCAAGCCGGAACGGGTTATCCGATTGACCCAGCCTCCCCTGTTGCGTAGTGAAGATCGCACCTCAGCCCGATCAAAGATTGTACCTTTGGGGACAGATCGAACTGACCCCAAAATATCATTACCACTCAACCAAAACTGATCACGTCCTGACCCGCCACGCCGGCCAGTAACGGGCTCGCAGCAGCACGCTCAAATGCCTCATCAATAGCTTTGGCACGGGCTTGAGTGCTTGGGCGGTAGTTGGGGTGCGTGAAGATGTACAGCTCCTTGGCGTTCAGGGCTTCGACTACGCGCTCGCCGACAATCTCGACCGGTAAACCGTTATCGATGATTTTCTGCATTTGCGCCGCCATTGCTGCTTGCTGTGGCGTGGCCTCACGTTTGACGCTCTCGCCCTTGTAGGTGCTTTGCTTGTTACGCGCGGACAGGTTGATGCGTGTTTTGACAAACGCCGGGCACAGCACGGACACCTGAATGTTGTGCGGTTTCAGTTCGGCAAACCAGCTTTCCGACATGCCCACAACGGCGACCTTGGTGGCTGTGTAGGCGCCGCCGTAGGGCACGCCGCCCATACCGGCCATGGAGGCCACATTCAGCAGCCAGCCACCTTCCCCGTGCTGCTTGATATGGGGAATCATGACCTGGGTGCCGTTGATCACGCCCATCAGGTTGACGTCCATCACCCAGCGCCACTCGGTATTGTCTATTTGCTCGATGCTGCCGGTACCGCCGCCGACGCCCGCGTTATTGACCAGCATGTGAATCTTGCCGAAGCGTTCAATCGCTTTGGCGGCGAGCGCTTGCCACTGATCAATCTGGGTCACATCCATCTGCGCGGTCAGTACCTCGATACCCGCCTCCATCAGTTCCTGCTCTGCGAGCTTCAACTGCTGAGCATCAATGTCACCCAATACAACCTTCATGCCTTGTTTGCCCATCGCCAGAGCAATACTCAAGCCAATGCCCTCGGCGCCGCCGCTGACAACAATGGTCTTACCTGCAAAATCATTATTCATTTACTGCTCCTGTGGATGCTCACCATGGCCTGCGCACAAGGCCGCGGGATCGGGTGGCTGATGCTCGATTCATGCAATGTGCGCCGGATCTGCACTATCGGTACAGCACTATCCTTATCCATTATTCTGCGGCATAAGCCTCTGCGAGCGCCGGAGGCCTTGCGATACGGGACTGCTGCACATTTCAATCAATGCCAGATTTTGCTACAACAAAAGTGCCCGCTTCTGCGGCTGGTGCTATATTTTGTAGCAACGGAAACCAGCAACTCCGACAAGATTCGCTGACGACAACGGATTTGGGCTACCTGCAAGCTCGACGTCAAATGCACCTGGTATAGGCAAAAAAATAAACATGCAGCCGCCCTCCCATATGCCAGTTACAGACTATCCGCGCCGCTCGGCTCACCCGGCGCTCTGCCCATGATTGCTCATACGCCGACCATCTTCGCCTCTGTCGCCTGGGTGGCACTGATCATGGCTTTCTGTCTGCTGGTGGTCGGGCGCTTCAACCAGCGCGATGGCATGCTGACGGTGGGCGCCGGGTTGCTGGCACATGCATTGGCCTACGTCTGCTTCACCCTGTTCGGCCACGCCTCCCTGTGGATCACCTATGCCGTGCCGAACTCGCTGCTTGCGGTCGCGGTGGCCTTCTACACTGCGAGTATTTTTCGTATTGCCGATCACCGCGTCCCCTGGCTCTGGCTGTTCAGCCTGCCGCTGTGCCAGATTGTTCTGCTGACCCTGCTGCTCAATACGCTGGAACCACGCACATTGGTGGCCTCCGGAATACTCATGATTCAATGCGCGTTCCTCATTCGCTGGGCAGCGCACTTCGCCCAACCCGGCGGACGGGCCCACATCCTGCTGATTGTCGGGGCCGGGATCAGCCTGATAGGCATCCTTATCCGGGTAGTGTCCATTGTCGGGGGTAGCGCTGTGGAAATGCGCTATGACGTCAGCAATCTCAGGCAATCCATATCCATCAGCATCGGTACGGTGACGGTCATGATGCTGTCGCTGGGCCTGGTGTTGATGTCCAAGGAGCGCAGCGAGGCCGCTCTCAAGTACCTTGCCCTGCGCGATGCACTCACCGGCATCCCCAACCGGCGGGCCATTCTGGAGGAGCTTGAGCGTGAAATTGAGCGTGCGCGGCGAACTGAGACCAGTCTGGCCATCATCATCATCGACCTGGATCACTTCAAGACCGTCAACGATCAGTATGGACACCTGGCTGGCGACGAGGTGTTAAGGCACTGCGTCGAACAGTTGAAAAAGAGGCTGCGGCAGACCGATCGTCTGGGCCGCTACGGCGGAGAAGAGTTTCTGCTGATGATGCCCGGCGCCACGGTGGAGGGCGCCATGGCAGCGGTAGAAGAACTACGCCAGTGCATTTCAGAGAATCACACGCAATTTGGCGAACACAGCATACCCCAGACCTTCAGCGCGGGCGTCTGGGTCGGCAATCCAGGCGCAGAAGACGATGGCAACAGCCTGATCGCTCAGGCAGACGCCGCGCTCTATGAGTGCAAGGCGGCGGGGAGGAATACTGTGCGACTGGCTGGGGGCAAGCGGGATGGCCCAAGCACCACAACGGCCTCCGCCACATAACCAGCCAGCAGGAAAATAGGCGTTGGTTTTACTGATGCGGCCTACTCGTGCGCAGCCTTTCCGAACACCCGGCTCGCCACCGTCACCACACCAAGAATCACCGCGCCTGCCAGTATGCCGAACAGCGCGTCGAGCAACGTTGGCACCAACCCGCCCAGCACCGAGCCAATATAGGGT
>JAESUC010000260.1 GCA_016763285.1 Pseudomonas sp. | reverse complement strand
CCAGGGACTGGCCTTCTTCCACGGTGATCACGCCTTCCTGGCCGACCTTCTCCATGGCCTGGGCGATAATCTCACCCACGGACTTGTCGGAGTTGGCGGAGATGGTGCCGACCTGAGCGATGGCGCGGGAATCGGCGCAGGGCTTGGCCAGGTTCTTCAGCTCGGCAACGATAGCGATGGTCGCCTTGTCGATACCGCGCTTGAGATCCATCGGGTTCATGCCGGCAGCAACGGACTTCAGACCTTCGGTGACGATAGCCTGGGCCAGTACGGTCGCGGTGGTGGTGCCGTCACCGGCGTCATCGTTGGCGCGCGAGGCGACGTCCTTGACCAGCTGGGCGCCCATGTTCTCGAACTTGTCCTTGAGCTCGATTTCCTTGGCGACGGTTACGCCGTCCTTGGTGATGATCGGCGCGCCATAGCTGCGCTCGATCAGGACGTTGCGGCCCTTCGGCCCCAAGGTTGCCTTGACCGCGTCGGCCAGGATGTTCACGCCAGCCAGCATCTTGTTGCGGCCGGAAATACCAAATTTAACTTCTTTAGCAGCCATTTTTACTTTCCTTCAGTAAAGTCGTTCAGAGAATGCCGGGAATGCGTAACTCAGCTTTCCAGCACGCCATAGATTTCGGACTCGCTCATGATCAACAGGTCTTCGCCGTCGATCTTGATGGTGTTGCTGCCTGAGTAAGGGCCGAAGACAACCTTGTCGCCTTCTTTGAGAGCTGGGGCGCGCACGTCACCGTTATCCAGAATGCGGCCGGTACCTACGGCCAGCACTACGCCCGTGTTCGGCTTTTCTGCGGCGGAGCCGGGCAGAACGATACCACCAGCGGTCTTTGTCTCTTCTTCGCTGCGACGGACCACTACGCGGTCATGTAACGGACGAATTTTCATCGTTGTATCTCTCCCAATATTGATGTCAATTGCCGGCGAACCGGCCTCTCAAGTTAATCAGGCCTTGCGGCCCGAAGGACGCGCCTGGGGCGACGTCACTGTCCGGTAAGACCTCCGTGCGGAAGCCTGCAAAACTCGTGATGCGTTAATGGGGCCCGGCAAGGGGATTTCAAGGGCCCGATGCATTTTTTTTCACTCCCGGTCCGCTGGTTTGTCGCGGCTGATCTTCTCCTCACGGCCGGGCTCCCATTCACCCTCGATGATGGTGTGCTCGCCCTCGCGCCAGACACCTGGACCACCCGGCTCACCGGGCAGCGGTTTGCCCCGGTGGCGCCATGCCAGCAGCAGGCAGGGTAGCGCCGCAGCATCGGTCAGCACACCCGGGAACACCAGCAGCAGACCGGCCAGTACACCCCACATCCCCGACTTGAGAACGCCGAAGGGTGAGCTGTCATGGGCCATGCGTGCCTGCAGGCGCTGCAACATGCTCCAGCCCTGGCTCTGGATAACCGCTACACCCAGGATGCCGCTCACCAGCACCCAGAGCAGCGTGAACCCAACGCCGATGGCCTGGCCCAGGACAATAAGGCCCGCCAGCTCGATCAAGGGGATCGACAATAGAATCAAACGCAGAAAGGGCATGCGAACCTCGAAAAATTGTACCGTTAAAGGGATATATGGGTTCTCGGACACCGGCTTTCAACCCGACGCGATAACTTGTTCATCGGAACTGGAAGGGTCAAACCGTGACCGGACTGGGCTAACGGGTATTCTAAAATGCATCCGGTTCGGGCATGCTTGCGCCGCACAAGTTCCCTTTGGCTATGAGGAGTGCCAAACATGCAACTGAAAGACAGTGTGATCATCATTACCGGCGGCGGCCAGGGTCTGGGACGCTCGATGGCAGAGTACCTGGCCGCCCGCGGCGCCCGTCTGGCGCTGGTCGATCTCAACCAGGAGCGCCTGGACGAAGCCGCCCAGGCCTGCAAGCAGGCCGGTGGCGATGCGCGGTCCTATATCTGCAACGTCGCCGACGAGGCGCAGGTTGTCGATATGGTCAGCCAGGTCGCCAGCGATTTCGGCACCATCAATGGCCTGATCAACAACGCCGGCATCCTGCGCGATGGCTTGCTGATCAAGTCGCGTGACGGTGAAATCCAGAAAATGAGCCTGGCCCAGTGGCAGTCGGTGATCGACGTCAACCTGACCGGCGTGTTTCTCGGCACCCGTGAAGTGGCCGCGAAGATGGTCGAGCTCGGCAGCACCGGCCTGATCATCAACATCTCTTCCATTTCCCGGGCCGGCAATATGGGGCAATCCAACTACTCTGCGGCCAAGGCCGGGGTAGCGGCACTGACCGTCACCTGGGCGAAGGAACTGGCCCGCTACGGCATCCGCGTGGCAGGCATTGCACCGGGCTTCATCGAAACCGACATGACTGCGGGCATGAAGCCCGAAGCGCTGGAGAAGATGACCTCCGGCATTCCGCTCAAGCGCATGGGCAAGCCCGAAGAAATCGCTCACTCGGCGGCCTACCTGTTCGAGAACGAGTACTACACCGGGCGCATCCTGGAACTGGACGGCGGTATCCGCCTGTAATCAGTCTGATGTATCTGGCTGGCAGTCCCGGTTCTCGACCGGGACTACCAGCTCACGCCCAATCCAAAACGATAGCGGGTGTCATTGACGCTTTCTTCCCGGTTACTGCTCAAATAATCCCACTCGGCCAACAGACTCAGCGAAGCCCAGCTATTGAGCAGGTAGCGCAACCCCACTTCCGTATCCAGTGCAAAGTTGACCGCCGGATCATCAGGAATCAGCGTTTCGGCATTGTGGAAAACCTCGACGTTCCTGGCAAAAAGTAGCCGGCGCAGATGCCATTCCAGTGCGATGGCATTGAAATTACGCGATGAACCGTTGCGCTCCAGCACTGCAAGGCTGCGGGAGAACTCATCGCGCCCTTCAAGCTTGACGTGATCCAGACGCGCCGAGGTCTCGAAGCGACCCAGCGCGTTGTCCCACCATTCGTAACCCGGCCCCATGCCGAACTGTCTACGGCGTTTGATGTCACCCAGGCGATCACGCTGGTAAGACACGCTGGTCTGCCAGAACCACTGTTCGGTGAAAAACCGGTTCAGATCATAATCAGCGCGCATCTGGTGCCGTTTCTTGACGTCGTCCCGGTATTGCAGCTCGAACTCCCCCGCCACTTCATGGCGCCAGTCGCCATGCCGTGCACGGGTATCGAAGCCGACATCAAGATCCTGCTGCTCGGCACTGTCATTCTTGATATCCAGTGCTACGGTGGCACGGCCGTCCCACACCCAGTCATCGACTACCGCCTTCGGCCGCTGCATCTGCTCGATGCTGGCCAGATTCAACGCCTGCGCCCGGTCGTCCCTGGTGGACAGCAGCACTTGACCATCGACATCCGAGAGGTGAACGGCAGACACGCGCCTGACCTCACCAGCTGTTTTGACAAGAAGGTCATCACTGGCCTCAAGGGTACTGATATGCTGCACCTTGACTGTCACGCGCCCGGCCAGATCAGTGAGGATATACAGCTTCCCGTCCTCGAGCAGTTCAATCGTGCCAGTCAGGCGGTCGCCATTCTTCAGCAAGAGGGTATCGGCATGACTGATCGCCGGACACAGTAGTATAAGGAAAGCGCTGAGACACACTTGGTACACAGACATCTGACGACCTTCGAACCCTGCCCTGGAAGACGCTATTATCCATGACTGATCAGTCGTTACCAGCCGATCGACATTCAGGCTCTGACCTCCAGACCACCCGAGAGCGCTTCTGGCAGGTGCTGGCCGCGATTCCCCCTGGACGCGTGACGAGCTATGGACGGCTGGCGCGGCTGGCCGGCATGGGGCGCGGAGCCCGCCTCGCCGGTCGCTGGCTGAGCCAGTTACCCGCAGACACCCGCCTGCCCTGGCACCGCGTGCTCAACAGTCAGGGCCAGCTGGCCCTGCCCGACGGACATCCGGCTGCCGAAGAGCAATATCAACGGCTGGTGGCTGAAGGTATCATCGTGACCAACCGACGTGTCGACATGAAACGGTACGGCTGGCCAGACTGAACGACCCAAACAGGAGCAGCATGAGCGACACCGACAACCGCACCGACCTTTCCGAGCCAGCCCACGAACGGGAGGGTCTGCGGGTCTACCTCAAGCCACGCGTGATCGGCATGCTGTTCCTGGGTTTCTCCGCCGGGCTGCCGCTTTTGCTGGTTGGCGGCACCTTCAGCGCCTGGTTGCGTGATCTGGGCGTCGAACTTACAGCTATCGGTTTTCTCAGCTGGGTGGGCATGGCCCATTCGATCAAGGTGCTCTGGGCCCCATTGATCGACCGCGCGCCGCTGCCCCTGCTCAGTCGCTGGCTCGGTCGCCGTCGCGCCTGGATGCTGTTGGCCCAGCTGGTGATCTCGGTTGCCCTGCTGGGCATGGCGTTCACCGACCCCAGGGAAAATCTCACACTTGTGGCGCTCTGGGCGGTGCTGGCAGCATTCGGTTCTGCCACCCAGGATGTTGCCATCGATGCCTACCGGGTGGAGGCCGAAGCCAAACATCGCCAGGGCGCCATGGCCGCGACCTATGTGACCGGCTACCGCGTCGCCATACTGGCGGCTGGTGCAGGCGCGCTGCACCTGGCCTCGCTAGACAGCTGGACCCTTGCCTACGCGGCTATGGCCGTTCTCATGGGAGTGGGCGTGCTCACCACCCTGGTGATTGCCGAGCCCTCGGTGCATGTGACCCAATCCACCGTGCACCTGGAACACCGTGTCAGTGAGTATCTGGCGCGCACGCGGCACGCGGGCTGGCGGCGGGATCTGACCGCCTGGTTCATCGGCGCCATGGTCTGCCCCTTCGCCGAATTCTTCCAGCGTTATGGCAAGGCTGCCCTGCTCATCCTGGCCTTTATTGCCACTTTCCGGATCAGCGACATCTTCATGGGCGTGATGGCCAACCCCTTCTACCTCGATCTGGGGTTCAGCAAGGCGGAGATTGCCAACATTGCCGCCGCCTTCGGCCTGGGCATGACCCTGCTCGGCGCCGGATTGGGCGGGCTGCTGGTGGCGCGTTTCGGTATCGCCCCCATTCTGTTGCTGACCGCCTTCATGGCGCCGGCCACCAACCTGACCTTCGCCTGGCTGGCGCACATCGGTCCCGAGCAGCACGGCCTGGTGCTGGCAATCATTGCCGACAACATTACCGGCGGGCTGGCCATCTCGGTGTTTATCGCCTATCTCTCGAGCCTGACAAACACGGCCTACACGGCCACTCAATATGCCCTGTTCAGCTCCATCATGACCCTGCCCGGCCAGTTCGCCGCCGGATTTACCGGCATGCTGGCAGCCAACACCGGTTGGGTGACCTTTTTCATGCTCACCGCCCTCACCGGCCTCCCGGCCATCATCCTGGCGTTCATGCTCCTGCGCGTGGCCCATCCGGATCGGCTGAGACGCCC
The DNA here is from genome assembly GCA_016763285.1 of Pseudomonas sp. Taxonomy (GTDB): domain Bacteria; phylum Pseudomonadota; class Gammaproteobacteria; order Pseudomonadales; family Pseudomonadaceae; genus Halopseudomonas. The sequence goes on along the minus strand of JAESUC010000260.1, from coordinate 2,262 downwards.
GGGAATAGAATGAAGCAAGCTTTCCGTACGCAAACCAGAAGCAAAAAAAAGGCGCTGCCCTGGGGTAGGCAACGCCAAAAAAGGAGCAATTGGTGGGACTGGCTATCAGAAGTTGTAGCCGACACCCACGCTGTAGAAGATCGCACCATCGTCATAACGATCGTCGGCATCGCTGGCGCTTTCGAACAGGAATTGATATTCCATCATCCCCGTGATGAAGACGTCATCCTTCACCCAGTGCTTGATGCCGATTTCGGGGCCGGCAATGAAGCTCTCATCCACCTGCTCACCGTAGATACCACCGATGCTGGCACCGATGAAGGGACGAGTGGATCCGGTGCCGAAGTGATAATCGTAGAAAATGCGAGTGGAACCGTCGAAGTTGGTCTCTTCGCCTTCGGAGTCACTGATGCCGATGCTCTGACGAACGCCCCAGAGCGATGAAGGGCTCAGGTATTCGCCCCAGCTACCCTGCAGCGAAATGGCATTCTGATCGAAATCCTTGTCGCTCGCGCCAGCACCGCTCAGGGTGATTTCCCGGTCGCCTGTCGAGGGCGCTGCCATAGCCATTGCTGGCACCATCGCGGCTACGAGCAGAGATGTTTTGAAGAGTCGAGTCATGGAAATATACCTTCTGGTCTGGTGGAACAGAACGCGCCATATGCGCGTCTCCATCCCTCTGGACAGGAGATATTCGACGGGGTTCAGAGATTCGGTAAGAAAAAGTACATGAAAAAAGCCCGGCATAGGCCGGGCTTTTCCAACTCAGCGTGACTAGCCCTGGGCGGCCTCGGTCACCACGTGAACAGTGCGCTGCGGGAAGGGTATGGTGATACCTGCTTCGTCGAAGCGTTCCTTGGCAAGCTCCTGGATGCCCCAGTACACGCCCCAGTAGTCGTCGGTCTTGGTCCACATGCGGAGGGACAGGTTGACCGAGTTATCTCCCAGGGAGACCAGCCAGACCACTGCTTCGGGATCCTTGAATACGCGCTCGTCGGCGTCTGCCAGTTCCAGCAGGATCGACCGCGCCTTTTTCACATCATCGCCGTAATCGATACCGATATTCAGATCCACCCGGCGGGTCGGCTGGCGGGAGTAGTTGATGATATTGCCGTTGGACAGACTGCCGTTGGGGATGATGATGGTCTTGTTGTCGGGCGTCTTGAGGATGGTATTGAAGATCTGGATGCTGTCTACCGTGCCACCGACACCCTGCGCCTCGATATATTCACCAGCGCGGATCGGGCGCACGATCAGGATCAGCATACCGCCAGCGAAGTTGGCCAGGCTGCCCTGCAGCGCGAGACCGACAGCAAGGCCGGCGGCACCGATCAGAGCGATGAAAGAGGTGGTCTCGACACCGATCATCCCCGCCACGCTGACCAGCAGGATAACCTTCAGGCCAATGCCGACGAGGGCACCGATGAAGCCATGCAGGGTGCGGTCGATATTGCGCTTTTCCATCAGCACATGAATTGCAGCGGTCAGTCTGCCGATGATCCACCAGCCGATCACCAGCGTGACGATGGCCAGCAACACCTGACTGCCGTACTGCACCACCATCGGCAGCCAGGCCTCCTGTAGCCCTTCCAACTGCACCATTACCTCATCCATCCTGCATACCTCTCTCTATTAACGTTCTTGTTCAATCGCGAAAGTTGTTGAACTGCAGGGGCATGTCCAGCTCGGCAGCACGCAATAACGCCATGACTTCCTGAAGATCATCGCGCTTCTTGCCGGTCACGCGTACCTGTTCGCCCTGGATGGCCGCCTGCACCTTGGCCTTGGACTCCTTGATTCTGGCGACGATCTTTTTCGCCAGCTCCTTGTCGATTCCCTCCCTGAGGTGCACATCCTGCTTGACCTGTTTACCTGATGCAAAGGCGGGCTTGATCTCCAGACACTGGATATCGATCTTGCGTTTGGCCATATTGATCTTGAGAATCTCCAGCATCTGCTCGAGCTGGAACTCCGCGTCGCCGGTCATGTTGATGACCAGCTCCTTGTCCTTGAATTCGAAGCTGCCCTTGCCACGCAAGTCGTAGCGGCGTTCGAGGTCCTTCATCGCGTTTGCGACGGCATTGGTGACTTCATGTTTGTCCAGTTCGGAGACAACATCAAAAGAAGGCATGGATTACCTCAACTAAACATGATTTTTATGACATATATTGCAAAACAACAGCAAAGGTTCGTGGCATTATAACCCGAACAGAACAACAGACCGGGAGACCAGTCATGCCCAACCCGCAACTCAGCATCATG